>JAMONB010000121.1 GCA_027066745.1 Flavobacteriaceae bacterium | reverse complement strand
ATCTATATAATTTTTAAACTCTTCTACATAATTAAAAAATAACGCTTTGTCATTTGTCGTTCTTTTTAAAGTTCTAACTCCTTCTAAAGAACCAATAATAAACTCTGAAACAGGCTCTGTATTGATATGTCTACTTAAATAACCATCTTCAATTCCTCTATATAATAAATTAATTAAAGCAATTTTCCATTGGTCAAAAATTGCTTTTAATTGACCTTGCAAATCATAATCATTTGCTTCATAACTTAATTGAACAATAAAATTGGTCAAAGGACTCCCTATATTTTTTGTAAGTTTATTTTTTAATATTTTATCTTCAAATAAATCAGATAATATAAATATCGGATTTCCTCTTTCACTAATAGGCTCAATAAATTCACTATGAATCTCTTTTTCTATTCTTTCTTGAATAATAGCTTCTACAAAATGATGCTTGTTTTCAAAATGATAATAAAACGCTCCTTTGGTTAAATTTACTTCATTGATTATATTATCTATACTAATGGCATGAAAACCATAAGTATTCATTAGTTCATAACCTTTATCTATTAAAACCTGTCTGGTCAATTTTCTTTTAATTTCTTGTGTCATTGTATTTTTATTTACTTATTACACTTATAAAACAATCTACTTTTCTTGAATTTACTTACTAATAAATTTGCCCATTCCTATTGTATGATAAGTGTATCTATTTATTGATTCCTTTACTATAGGTCTGTCCATACTTATCATATGGTAACCATACCTATATTCTTCATTAGTTAATGTTAGTCTGATTAACTTTCTTTTTATTGCTTGTATCATTTATGTTTCTCTTTTTATTACACTTATAAAACAATTCACTTTTTAAAGTTCCTACTTTAAAATTTAGATTAAAAAACCTGATGGTTTATTATTATGAATAACCCTTTATTTTATTTTATTGTAAAATGTTGAAAATCAGCTATTTTTATTTTTATTGTGATAAAAACAAACCTAATAGAATGTTTTTGAAGACTCTTTATATGTTAAGATTTAACATTTATTGAGTAAATTACCCTTATAACAGAACAAAATCACACTATCTTTACATTATAATATTTAAACGACTCTCCTTATGAAAAAAATAGCTTTGTATAGTATCCTTCTTACCCTAACATTTTCATCTTGTAAAAAAAAGGTAGAAGAAAATAAAGACACTATTAACACGAGTGAAGCATTTAATAAATTATTAGATAATTACAATGAAGAAAGTTTTAAGTTTTTTCCGTTAAATGCAACTTTTGCAGGAGACAATAGGTATAATGATCAATTGCCTAATTACCTTTTAGATGAATTTTCAAAACAACTAAAATCTTTTTATACACAAACAAAAGATAGCTTGGCAACATTTAAGGATACTGATTTATCAGATACTGAAAAGTTGAGTAAAGCTGTACTGTTATGGGATTGTGATATCAATATAGAGAAATTAACCTTTCCTGATTTTACACCTATCAATCAAATGTGGACCATGCAATTAATGTTTGGTCAATTGGCAAGTGGTGCTGGTGCTCAACCTTTTAAAACTGTTGATGATTATAATAACTGGTTAAAAAGAGTAGATCATTACCTTGAGTGGATGCAAAGCACAGAAGAGAAAATGAAAGAAGGTATTAAAGCAAATCATGTATTGCCAAAATCATTAATTAAAAAAGTGATTCCGCAGTTGGCAGCATTAACTAATCAAAATATTAATAAGCATTTATTTTTTCAGCCTGTAAAAAACTTTCCTAAAAATTTTACAGATGCCGATAAAACTAGTTTAACCGAGGCTTTTACTCTCATGGTTAAGGATAAAGTGATTCCTGCCTATACCAAGTTGCACAAATTTATGAGTACAGAATACCTAGCTGCTGGTAGAACCTCAAGTGGAATTGATGATACACCTAACGGAGAAGCCTATTACGCACATCAAATAAAAACCTATACCACTACAACCATGACTGCTGATGAAATCCACCAGTTAGGCTTAAGTGAAGTGGCTCGTATTTTGTCAGAAATGGAAAAAGTAAAGACACAAGTTGGTTTTAAAGGCAATTTAAAAGCCTTTTTTGATAACGTGAGAGATAATAAAGAGTTGATGCCTTATACAGAGCCTCAACAAATAATAGATAACTTTAATGCCATCCACAGCAAGACGAAACCTCAACTAAAAAAACTGTTTGGTAAAAAACCCAAAACTCCTTTTGAAGTTAGAAGAACTGAGACTTTTAGAGAAGCATCGGCAAGTGCAGAATACAATCAAGGTTCTTTAGACGGCACACGCCCTGGAATTTTTTATGTTCCTATTCCAGACGCCTCTAAATACAATGTTTATGCTGATGAAGCTTTATTTTTGCATGAAGCCATTCCTGGGCATCATTATCAAATTTCGTTGACCCAAGAAAATCAAGACTTACCTGAATTTAGAAAAACCTTATGGTATAGTGCTTATGGTGAAGGTTGGGCATTGTATACTGAATCTCTCGGAAAAGAATTAGGCTTATATACAGACCCTTACCAATATTTTGGGATGCTCAGTATGGAAATGCACAGAGCCATCAGATTGGTTGTTGATACGGGCTTACATGCCAAAGGGTGGTCTAGAGAAAAAGCCATTCAATATTCTTTAGACAACGAAGCAGAGCCAGAAGCCAGTATTATTTCTGAAATTGAACGTTATATGGCAAATCCTGGGCAAGCCTTGTCTTATAAAATAGGACAGTTAAAAATTCTAGAACTACGTGCAAAAGCTGAAAAAACATTGGGAGATAAATTTGATATCAAAGAATTTCATAACCAAGTATTAGAAACGGGTTGTATTCCGTTGGCTCTATTAGAAACTAAAATTGATCGGTGGATTGCTACTGTTAAATAGTAAGTTTCTTATTAACCTGAGTTCGACTTAAGATTTGTTTGCAGTTTAGATGAATTTTTATTCAATTTGAAGACGAATTTTAGAAAGACTAACGGGTTAGTTTGAGGAAATTTGGCGAAAATTGGAAAAAATTCA
>JAMONB010000120.1 GCA_027066745.1 Flavobacteriaceae bacterium | reverse complement strand
AAAAAGCCTTGGTTTTTCACTTCAGAGTCATCTCTAAATGGAAACTTTAACCCAGCTCTTCTTCTGTTTTATGACTCTGTTGTGTAAGCTTAACTTCACGTCTTTTCTCAAGCGTTTTTCTCACAGAACGGGTAATTCGATCAGCGGCACCAGCAATGGCCAAGTCGATATTTGCATCGTGGTGTGTGACCGCAATTGGTTGCAATCCTCTTATACGGGCTTCCATAGTACAGCGCAAATCATCATCACCGCCCTTGGGGCCATTCTCATCTGAAATATACACCTCAACGCGTGTCACTTCATCTATGAAACTATTCAAAGAATCATTTAAAAGACCCTTAACATATTTAATCAACAAATCACCGCCTTTGACGTTATGATCTGTATTGACTTGTATTTGCATCGCATATACCTCTTGTTTTAGTTATTATATTTGTTAATTATAATCTAAGGACATAATTTGTTTTTTCAATCCTTTTCGACACAACACAGCCTATTTAAATATTGGGAGAGCGGGCGGCTCGCCTGCTTTTATCAATGGACAATTTACAATGTGTAATGTGCAATTAAAGATCAAGGTCAAAAGCGTAACTCGCACAGCGGCACAGAAACACGGCGAAAATCAAAAGCAAAACTCCTAATTATGCGTAAGATGGGCTCTGCCCATCATAGATGTTAACTCTGACAATATTTTTATTTTAACTGGAATATGAAAAGAAAAATGCTTGAGTGCTTGCTTCATAAATTTATTTTAGTTGCTAAACAATTGACTTGACCACTTCATTTTATTATTTTTAAAGTATTTTCTGACCCATGATTAAACAATTTATTAGAATCAAGTATATTTGTTATCATGTTATTTATTTCATCTAATGGTAAATGTAAATCTTTAGCAATAGCTTTCCTAGTAACCCCTTCTTTCCACAGTTCTGTAAAAATAAATTTTAAAATAAATGATTTTTCTCTCTCTAATCCATTAGGTTCATTTTTGCCAAACTGTTTGTTAATTTCAATACAAAAAGTTCTATATTGCCAATCTGAAACAACATGAAGCTTATGTAATCTATAAGCCAATGCAGCAACTGAAACACCCCATCTTCTTTTGTATTTGATTAAATTAGTTAGAGAGTTTACATATGGGATTTTTGATAAAACATCATTTTCAGGCATTAAAAATGAAGATGAAAATTGATTTGCCTGAATTTCTATTTCCTTACCTGTTGCAGAGCCATGTCTATGGAGTACTAAATGACCTAATTCATGTAGAGCATCAAACCTGCTACGTTCAGCTGTTTTGAAGGTGTTTAAATATATATATGGAATTCCCTTTCTCCAACACGAAAATGCATCAACATTTTTTGTATTTTCAACCAATGAATATACTCTAACACCTTTAGATTCTAATAGTTTAATTACATTAGAAACAGGTTTTTCTCCAAGATTCCAGTGTTCTCTCATTACTCTAGATGCCGCATCAGGAGTATATTCACCACCTAAATCAAGCAAATCAACTTTTGGGAGATTAAAACGATTATTTATCCAATCAGAAAGCAAATGAGAAATAGAACCCGCAGCTATTGCAGATTTTCTTTCTTTTGCAGTCATAGATGAAAGACTTCTAAAACTTACTGAATCTTTGGTTAATTTATCAAAATCTCTAGAGTAGAAAAATTCTTTTGGAAAATTTAATTCTTTAACGAATAAATCGACTGTATTTGATTCTGGAGGGTGTGTGCCTTTTTCATTTCTAGTAATTGTTACTGGTGAAATCTTAATTCTTTCAGCTAATTCTTTTCTTGTTAATTTTCTTCTTTCACGAGCTAAGATAAGTCTATTAGGATTAAACATTAGATTTTTTTTGTAATACTAATATTAAAATCATTTTCATTATCATCAAAATCAAATTCATCTGTAATAAGTTCAAAATCATCTTCAGTAAAAATATAAACTCTTTCAATAAAACCCTCAAATTGTTTCTGCTCAATGGAAAAAGGTCTTGAAAGTTCGCACCTTATCTCATCCTCATTTGATGAAACACATAGATACCAAACTTCGTATTGTTCTTTGACAAGAAATTGATTTTTTAAATCCTCCCAACAATCCATAGTGCCATTGTCTACAATTCGTTTTGATGCGTTACCTTTTCCAGAAATTGCTTTGGGAGGTATTGCTGAGCAGGATAGGTCTACATTTTGATAAATTATTTTTATATTTAATTCTTTATTTATGACAGAAGCGATTCCTTCAGTATTATCTTTTTCCCATCCTGGTTTACATAAAGTTGTTTCTCTAAGAGCTCTTGTGCCTTCGGCGTATGCAAAGTAACCACCTGCATGAGGAGGGTGATCGGTAGTTGCTCCATTTTTTGCTGTTATGGCTTTTATTGCAATTTGCTGTAATTCTGATTTGGTCAACCCAAAAGCATTAAGTCTTGTTTGTATTTCACTTTGGCTGGAAATTATATTTGGTACATTCATATTGTCACATGTTAATTAATTAAGCCTCTATTGTGGCGTAAAAAATTAACACGGTCAAGTTTTATCTTAATCTTACACAAAAATGTCAAATACCAGTTTGAGTTTATTTTTACACACATTTGAATGATACAAGGTTGGTGCTGAGCTTGCGAAGCCCAACAGCAGATTATCAGTAGCATTACTTGTTGGGCTTCACTCTGTTCAGCACCAACCTACACTCTTAAATATCTCTCATTAATTCATTGAGGGTAGAAATCTTTATAATTTATCGCTTTAATAATTGTTTCTTTTAATACTCTTTTGGGTAACTGGGTTTAGCCAACCTATTAAAAGTGTTGACTAAAGCCAACTACCCGTATGAGTTTGATTTAATTTTTAGGTTGCTGAATCATCGCAGGGTCACACATAGGTGACCCACTACGGTGGTTTTGTTTTTAGTCTGCATTATCTGCGGATAAATGCTTTTAATTTTTAATAAAACATTATAAGAGCAGGCGAGAGACGCCTGCTTTCTTAATTGCTTATGATTTTTTGGTGAATTGTGTCAAGATAACAATGCTTTGACCATTGACTCTGCCAGTA
>JAMONB010000119.1 GCA_027066745.1 Flavobacteriaceae bacterium | reverse complement strand
TTCATTATCTATAACAATCTTATTTTTTTCTATGATATACATTTTTAACGTCTGTTGAACAGAATTTAATAATGGTATATACCTCTCCTTATTTCTCTTCCCTAATACTTTTACTGTAGAATTCTCAATATTAATTGATTGCACTTTCAGGTCTATCAACTCTGCCCTTCTCATCCCTGTAGAATACAACAACTCAACTATCAACCTATTACGAATTGATTCAAAACTTTTACCAATCGCTAAATTGGCAATTACTTTTTCGATTTCAATTTGAGAAAATGGTACTTGTATTTTTTTTGAAACTTTTAATGCTTTATGACTTAACAAAGGAGATTCCTTTATTTGTTTCGTTTTAACTAAAAATTTATAGAAGGTTTTTAAACTACTTATTTTTCTATTGATTGTTCGGTTAGTCATATTTTGATTGACCAATTCTACAATCCAAGATCTAATTTGGCTGTAATTAACCTCAAGAAGTTCTTCTGAATTGTACGTGCTATTACAAAAAAATTGAAAAGATTTTAAATCATCTTGATAAGCCTTAATTGTATGTATTGAATATTTCTTTTCTGAAGTAAGATAATTTATAAAATACGATATCAACATAAAAAAACCGTTAGTAAACAAAGCTACAAAAAGTGTAGTTATTTTACTAACGGTTTAACTTATTTTTAAGAAATCATTACTCCTTTATATAGAAGGAGTAATTTTGGTTTAACCCAATTCTTCTTTAGTTCTAATATTTTGAACGTATTGAGCTTTTTGGTTTTGAGCTCTTTTTGCTACAGAAGGTTTTGTAAAATGCTTACGTTCACGCAACTGCTTCATTGTTTTTGTTCTATCAAATTTTCTCTTAAAACGCTTTAACGCTCTATCGATATTTTCTCCATCTTTTACTGGAATTATTAACATAGTGTTGCACCTCCTTTCATAGTATTCTCTTTTATTGTTTTATTTGGGGTGCAAATATACAAAAGAAAAACAAACAGCACTACAAAATTATAAATCTTTACACCGCAACAATTATTTACTAAAGGCCTCTGGAATATCATTAACTGTTAAACCCCATAATTCTGGTAGTACAAAATACACAAAGAGTGTAAGAATAATAATCGAGATAATATTCATAAAGATACCTTTACTGACCATATCTGGTATTCGCAAATAACCTGACCCGAAAACTACAGCATTTGGAGGTGTTGCTACTGGCAGCATAAAAGCACAAGAGGCTGCTACTGCTACTGAAGTCATTAATACCAAAGGATGTACATTTATTGTAATTGCTAAGGGTGCTAATACTGGCAATAACATTGCTGTTGTTGCTAAATTAGAAGTGATTTCTGTTAAAAAATTGACAGCCGTTATTAGTAATAGTATCAATATAATTATAGATAACCCTTCTAAAACAGTCATTTGATTGCCTAGCCACAATGCCAAACCACTTGTCTTAAATCCTTTTGCCAACGCCATACCTCCACCAAATAATAAGATAATACCCCATGGTAATTTTACCGCCTCTTCCCAATTAATTAATTTCTCCTTTTTGTTCTTTGAAGGGATTAAAAATAGCACAACTGCAAAAACGACAGCAATTATTGTATCATCTAAGGCTGGTAATATTTTTTGTAATAAAAATGATCTGGTAATCCAACTAAAGGCAGTCAATGCAAAAATGAAGGCTACCATTTTTTCTTCATAACTAACCTTACCTAATAACTTCAGTAATCTTTTTATTTCATCTTTGCCTCCAGGAAATTCTTTTTGCTTAAAAGTAAATGCAAAACTTGTCAGATACTTCCAACAAATAAATAACAAAACTATAGAAATAGGAAAGCCAAACATAAACCACTGTGAGAAAGTAATTTCATAATTATAAGTTTCTTCTACAACACCTGCCAACACTAAATTTGGAGGTGTACCAATCAAAGTTGCCATCCCTCCTATTGAAGCACTGTATGCAATGGCTAACATTAATGCTTTACCAAAAATGAGGTTTTCATCTGCTTTAGTTTCAGGATTGTCTTTTAATTGTTGAATAATTGCAATACCAATAGGCAACATCATCACAGAAGTTGCTGTATTAGAGATCCACATAGAAAGGAAAGCTGTTGCTAGCATAAATCCTAAAATGATTTTACTAACATCTGTACCTATTATATTAATGATGTTTAGAGCGATCCTTTTATGTAAATTCCATTTTTCAATAGCGATAGCAATCATAAAACCTCCCATAAACAGAAAAATATATTTATGCCCAAAAGAACCTGTGGTTTCAGTCAAACTCAATCCTCCTGAAAGGGGAAATAATACAATGGGAATTAAAGCTGTTATTGCTATAGGGATGGCTTCGGTAATCCACCAAATAGCAATCCAAAATGTTGAAGCTAGCACAGCGTTTGCCTCTTTTGACAAACCTTCAGGATGAAAATACAATAGCGTTAGTGTGAAAACTACAGGCCCTAAGAAAAGTCCTATACGCTGAAATAAATTTACTGAACTCATTAATTATATAATTTTAACAAGCGTAAATCTAAGGATAAATTTTAGAAGCATTGGCTGACATCATCAATCCTAAAAAGAAAAAGCCGACTATAAATTTCTTTCAGAGCTTTATAATGAACAAATGAAGGTGGAAAATTTCTAGTAATTTCAATTGAAATTCTTCCTTCACTTAGAATGACAGAGTGCCAAAAACTATATGCATGTCAACCTTTTAAATCTTTGACCAATAAATAATTTCTTGAAACCAACTACCCTCGAAGCCTTCGTTCGCCGAAATGGCTACATGAAGGTGTGACAGAGCCATAGAAGTATTTCGCTCGTTTCATACCCAGTCAAGCTGGGCACAAGCTTTGACCTTTCAAGTCAAAAACCGAAATTATATCTTTTGCCTCACCCACAATCGCTAAATGTGATTGCGACCTCTCCAAAGGAAAGGTAAAGCGGAAACCTCAACGCAAAGCGTAGAGAGATTATTTACAATTTTCAGAATATTCTTTCACAAACTTCGTAAGACTGGCTGCATTATTTTTAAAACTACCAGCAAACACTTTTGCCGTCAAGTCAGGACA
>JAMONB010000118.1 GCA_027066745.1 Flavobacteriaceae bacterium | reverse complement strand
TTCTCGGATCTTCTACTTGCTTAAAAATGCTGATTATTTTACTGTCTGATTTCATAAAGTTAAATTATTGATTATCAGTATAATATACAAATAATTAATGACTTAAACAACTATAAATCAAATGAATATCTAGTGTTTGCTAGAAAAAAAAGTGTGAGTTTGCCCTGATTAATCTTCTAGAAGTATTTTTGAGCGTTCATGCTCATCATAATATAGATTTAAAATTTCCATATTGGCTTTAATCAAATCTTTAGTTTCTAATAATAGGCTAAAGTACAAGGTTGTATTTTTAGGACTTGTAGTTTCTTTTAATCGAGTACGTTCCACTTGTTTTTGAATAGCATCTTCTACTTCTTGTAATAATGTTTTTTTAGCATCAATAATATCTGGAAAAATTTCATCAAAGGTACGCGAATCAAAAACTTCTCTAATTCTACCAAAAAGAGTTAATAGCTTATCATTAATACTAACCAATTCTTCAGCTTGTTTTTTCTTTAAAACTTTATGATTGTTGTATACGTGTTTATGACTCACCTTAGCAATAAAACTAGCAGATTGAGCCACATCTTGTATACTACCAATAACATCAATATAAAATTTACTTGCTCCCAAATAAGAGTCGTCTAAATCTTTAATAAAATAGAAAATATTATTCTGTAAATCTTCTATTTCACTTTCTAGTTTTACAACAGTCTCTTTCGCTTTTTTAAGACTAGACAAATCTTCGTTTATAAGTCCGTTTACTGTGTTTTTATTTATTTTACCAACTCTTTTTAATACTTTAGAAATGTTATCAGCACTTTCTTCAATGACACCTTGAATAGAATTACTCTCCGCTTTATTTAGACTGTCTTCTGCTTTAGTTTCTTTAGATTTTTTATGATGACTCATATAGTTTCTAATTAATATAGCAACCACAAGTAATAAGAGTATAGCAATTACAGTAGCCCCACCTAAATGAATTAAATAAGCAACTAATGCTGCAGCTGCAAATGCAGTAATTGCAGTTCCAAACCACCCGCCAATAACATTTAAAACGCCAGCAACTCGATATACAGCACTTTCACTTCCCCAGGCTCTATCCGCTAAAGAAGTACCCATAGCAACCATAAAGGTTACATAGGTTGTTGATAATGGTAACTTATAGGAAGTCGCAATAGATATTAAGACACCAGCAACCATTAAATTAACGGCAGCACGTACCATATCAAAAGCAGGAAGCTCATGTGTCTTTCCTTTTACCAATGAGATAGTAGGTTTTTCAAACTGCTTTTCAATTTTAGTATTTAAAGATTGAGGTAATATAGTATTTGTATATTTAGAAATTAAAATAGCACCTCTAACCAAAAATCTTGAGATAAAGTTGGGCTCAAAACGTTCTTTAGTTTCTCCTTGACTAGCTAAATCTAAGGATGTTTTAACAACACCTTTTGCTTTACTAGAAAACCATAAGGTCAATACCATTATCAAGCCTGCGGTTAACAAAAGCAATGTTGGTGTTGGTACTTTTTTACCCAATACATCCATAGCAAATTCATTGGCAGCCAAACCATTTATATTAATGGTAGGATCCATAAAGGCTTCAAATGACTGCCACGCAGCAATGGGTACACCAATAAAGTTTACCAAATCATTTCCTGCAAATGCCAATGCCAATGCAAAAGTACCTACAATGATAATGAGTTTATAAATATTTGTTTTTAGAAGACTGATAAATACATAAGAGAGTGCAGACCAAATCACAAAACTAACGGATACAATAGATAATACATTATTTTCTAAGAACCCTTTAATGGTTGCACCGCCAAGAATATCCATACTTTGTTTTGCAATGTCAGCACCTTTGATACCTTTCATTAAGATAAAATAGACCATTGCAGTTAAAGCTACACCTCCAAATAATGCACCTACCCAATTTGCTTTTTTCTCAAAATCAAAAGAGAGTAATAGACGTGAAATATATTGTACAAAGGCACCTACAGAAAAGGCGACGACAACAGAGAGTAAAATGCCAAAAATAATTTCTCCAGCTTTAGCAGTGTTAATATAATCGGTTACATTAGAAAAATCACCATCAATTATACTAATCTTAATCAAGGCCATGGCTACAGCTGCTCCTAATAATTCAAAGACAATAGAGACTGTAGTTGAAGTAGGCATCCCAAGTGTGTTAAAGAAATCAAGAAGTAAGATATCAGTAATCATTACCGCCATAAAGATAATCATGATATCACTAAACATAAACATGCTAGGATTAAAAATACCTTTACGGGCAACCTCCATCATACCGCTTGAAAAAACAGCACCAAAGGCAATACCTAAACTGGCAACAATCATAATCGTTCGAAAAGAGATGGCTTTAGAGCCTATTGCCGAGTTTAAAAAATTTACGGCGTCATTACTAACGCCTACGACTAAATCTGCAACTGCTAAGACTGCTAAAGCAACGACCATTAAAAAGTAAATATTATCCATTTTTTAATATTTTGTTTTACAAAAATGTTAATTATTATTTAGTTGAATGTTATGAAAAGGTTAACAATTATATGATTTTTATAATTTGTTGTTTAATTATTACCAAGTTAAAAATCAATTTGAAAACGTACTTGAAAAATGTTTGCTTTGCCTTTATCTTTTATATCTGCAAAAACGTTATTTAACATAATTCTGGTAGAAGGGTTCAAATACCAGTTTAGACCTAAGGTGATATCAGCTTGTTCGCCACCCAGAATATCTTTATTTGTTAAATCAATATTTGAATAACGTAAAGCAACTTCCCAAGCACCAGCATTGCCATTTCTAAAATTATGTTGTGGCTTTACACGATTAAAACCAGCATATGAACTTTTATATTTCTTGCTTTCTCCAGTTAAAAAATAACTAACTTGACCATAATAACTTGAAAAGTTATAATTATCATTGATGTTTAGATTATTGGTTTTAACTTTTGCAGCTAAATATTCTCCTTGTAAGGATAGGGAACCAGAGACAAAAGCAACCTCAAAATTTAAGAGATTTATATTGTCAACGTTATTTATAATACCCGTTGAGATGTATTTTTGACTACTTAAA
>JAMONB010000117.1 GCA_027066745.1 Flavobacteriaceae bacterium | reverse complement strand
CTAAAATATGGGCTTTATCATTATTTATATCTCCTTTTCTAACGATAACTATTTGGTAATACTTCATTGGATCAGCAAGGATATTATGTTTAATGGTTAATTCATTATAATTAGAAATATCTGAATCATTATTGATGTTTCTTTGTCCAATGTCTGCACCTAAATAGAGGTCAAAATCAATAAAAGCATAATGAGGATTGTTACTATCATAATTTCTATAGGTTTGCCTGTCGTTGTTTTTAAGGATAAAGTTTTTAATTTTTTCAAACTCATTAGTAGATAACTCGTTGGTGATATCCATAAAGTTTTTAGAACCATTTTTATTACTTTTCTTTGTAACTATAATCTCAATATATCCATCATAAGCAAGACCTGTTAATTCTATGTTATAGTTTTTCCATTTTTTTGATTCATAAGAAGTGATAAACTTATCTTGTTCATCTGTATCTTCATCTCTTCTAATTGTAAACCATTTTCCTTCACTATGTTTGTCTGAAAGCTCTAAATGAGCAATTGCAGGTGACCTTTGGTTTTCGAAAGTCTTTTTATGAGAAAAATAAGCCAAATCTATTCTTAAACCATCTGGAAATACAAGAACATTCCCTTTCAATAACCGCATTGTATGGTTATATATTCCTTGCTGTATGGTTATTTCTTTTGCTGCAGCAACAAAATCTGCTACCATTTTAGGATAAGCTTTGTTTGTTTTTAAAATTTGTTTATCAGCTTGCCAAAAGGATATTTCACCATCATTATTTTTAACCTGATAATCAATAATATCGAAATTTTCGCTAAATTCTTTTGATGGATGTGGATAAATATTATTAATTTTAAGCGTATTGGATGATGCAATAAAAATCACTATTCCACCACCTACTCCAAATTCTTTCCTCTTATCAAATACTTTTCCTAACAGATTGACCTCCTTCTTCAGTTTATCAAAATATTTTGCTAGCTTTTGATTGTCTATATCTTTTCGGTTCATAGTATTATTTTGTTGTGCTTGACAAGACAAGTTTAGTACCGTCAATAATATTAGAGTTATATTTTTCATTTTTTCCTTTTTACTTAAGTACATCTTTTTTTTTAAAACGCTAATTATGACTATTTCGCTAAGTATAATTATTTCTAATTTGACTTGTAAATACCGAAAATGAATTGTTATTCAAATAGTTAACGATAAAAATACGATCATTAGTGCCTTTATATAACTCCATTTTGTATTCGCTAACATCTATTTTATAAGTGCAATTCTTTTTTTACAAAGATGAGGTGATTGGTCTAAAGTTGAAACGTCTTAAACCGTTAAAATAAACTCCCTGAAAAAAGGGGTGAAGTAATTAGAATGATTTCTAGTGGAGGATTTTTAATTTCTATTATATTCTATTGTTTACAACCCATATCCATAAATCCTTTTTCTAAATGAGTACCGACAAAAAATGGATATTCATAAGGTTCTTCAAACCCATTGGTTTCTTTAAATACCAAAATAGCGATTCGGTTTTCAAACGGGCTTTTAAAATAGCCTTTCGCTTTAAATTCACTATACCAAATTGTTTCATCCGCATTACAAGGCTCTTTAGCTCGTTTACAATCAAATTGATAAACGGGTTTGAATTTTCCATTTTTAAAAAGTTTTATGTTATACTGATTGGTGAACTCTTTTTCTTTTCTTTCAGATTCTTTTAAAGAAATGTCTTTGGGTAGATTGGTAAGCTTTTGTATGCTAGTGTCTGTTCTTTCAATATTGTACAGCTTAAGTTTATTTTCAATTTTTTGAACATACGAAGCCCAAACTATTTGTTTAAAAAAGGCGGAGTTATAGGGTGTGTCATCTGGGGAATAATGGTAATTGTAATGGTTATTGTTTTCAAAGTTATATTCAATATTTAAAGTCCAAAGAATTTTGTTCGTTTTCATATTTTGAAAAACAACTGTATAAAAATAAATTTCTGCTGCACCTAACAGGTTTATATCTTGATGAAGATAAGCAAATACACTATCTTCAGACCAGCCTAAAGGGTAGATTACCTGATAATTATTTGTAATAACATCTCCTACAACTACAGGTTTTGGGCCTGTATATTGACTTGACATTGTACTAAAGCTTAAGAAAAAAAAAGATATAATTATGTGTGTTTTTACAGTAAATTTCATCATAAGATGTTTTAAAGTTATGGGTTCAGAATAAATTGAATAGGTTCAGAATTAGGTAAGCCATTGATAGGTCTTCCTAAAAAACGAATGGTATAGGTTCCTTTTTTAGTCATATGATACAAGTTGTTTAGATTAATTTCCTTGTTAGCCGTTTGATTGGGTTTTAACAATAAATAATCTTCTTTTGTTGGTGGTTTGCGTTTTACCATCTTTCCATTATAATCTAAAACTTCACCTTCATGAATTACTTCAAAACAATTTGCTGTTAATTCTTTTTCTAATGGCGTTTGCCAATAACAGAATTCAAAACTTGTGCTAGTATTATTTTTCACAAAAAAGTCTACAGAAATAGGTTCTCCAATTCTAAATGTATTTTTTTTCATTTCAAGGTGTGTAATTAGGCTATTTGTTGGTTTATCTGTCATTGGTTTATTGCTTTTACAGCTAATAGTAAACAGAATTAATACTAATAATACTTTCATTTTTACTCTTTTAATTTAAAAGTATCTAATATTTTGGCTACCACAAATTTATTTTTATCATCACTAAAGGTATTAATATTTAAAATGGTATTATTCTTATGATAAAAGTGTTTAATTACTTCAATTCCTTTAAGTTGGTCAACAAATTTCATTTCATAAACCAAGGTATTAGGTAGTTTATTTTTTACTATTGTTAAACCGTTGTTTAAAACTCTATTATTTATTTTTTTCTCCCATCTTTTAACATAGGCCTCTATGTCTTCTAAAGTGCCTTTAGAAATAATTATTTCAAGACCATAATTTTCTTCTGGAGATGTAATGTATTTTATCTCTGATTCTCCATAATTTTTATCTGTCCAATTTTTAGGATACGAAATAGTATATGCTTCTTCATTTATTGTTTTCCAGTTTTTTATATGAATAGGCTCTTGATTTGAAAT
>JAMONB010000116.1 GCA_027066745.1 Flavobacteriaceae bacterium | reverse complement strand
TTTCTACACATTCTAAAAACAGTAATAGCAATCTAATTACAATAACTATTAACAAAGTAAAAGGTGGCTACGGTTATGTTTTAAGTAGTAATCATAAGGTTTTAGTAAAACAAAAATACATTCCAGCAATACAAGAAAAAAAAGTATTTTGTAATGTTGAAGATGCAAAAAAAGTGGCTAGTCTAGTAAAGCATAAAATTACTACAAAGAAAAATCCTACAATTTCTTTAGAAGAGTTAAAAAATCTTAATATAAATTTTAATTGTGTAGATTTACATTGAGTTTAATCTTTAAAATTTGAGTAAAATTAGAATAAATAAAAAACATTTTTTAATCCATTTTTTAATTTGGATGACTATTATTTTTGTAATATCTATTCAATTATATTCCATAACCGGAAGCATCAAGCTCCTGTTTTTATATCGAATAGCTGTAGATGTTATTATTTTTTATCTAAACTACTTATTATTAGTACCTTTGTTATTATTAAAAAAGAAGAAATTAGCTTACCTTTTTTCTGTTATAAGTCTTTTATCAGTTTCATATTATATATTCAAGCTCTTATTACCTACACCTGGTTTCACACCAGGCTTTATAAGAAACGCACCTATAATTAATGTATTTACAATTATACTTATTATAATTGGTCTTACTATAAGAATGTATGAAGAATGGATTATTAATGACAATACTAAAAAAGAAATTGAAGCACAAAAAAACCTATCAGAGCTAGAGGTGCTTAAGAATCAACTAAACCCACATTTTTTATTTAATTCATTAAATAGTATTTATTCTCTAACCGTAAAAAAATCAAATGATGCACCTGAAGCAGTAATAACATTATCAGAATTAATGCGTTATATGCTATATGAAGCAACTAATGATTTTGTTCCATTACAACAAGAAATAGACTATATAAAAAATTACATCAAACTACAAAGGTTACGAATTGCAAATAATGAAAATGTGAAAATTAATATTCATGGTACTATTTCAACTCAAAAAATAAGACCTTTATTATTTATTTCATATATAGAGAATGCTTTTAAATACGGTACCGATTTTAAAGGAAATACTGAAATAAAAATCAATATTTCAGTAAAAAAAAATGATCTCCAATTTTCATGTAAAAACCTTATTGGAAATATTGACAAAAAGAGTAACAAATTAGGAATAGGAATGCAGAATACTAAGGAGAGGTTGTCATTGCTATACCCTAAAAAACATAATCTGACTATTAAGGAAGATAATAATGATTTTATAATTAAACTAAACTTAAACTTAAGCTAAATGAAATGTGTAATAATTGACGACGAGCCTTTAGCAATTGACGTTATAGAATCATACCTTCAACAAATTGATGATTTAGAGATTGTAGCCAAATGTAGTAATCCTTTAGAGGCTATTACTATACTCAATAAATATCAGGTAGATTTAGTCTTTTTAGATATAGAAATGCCAAACATTACAGGAATAGATTTAGTTGGCATTGTAGAAAAGATTCCTCAGTTTATTTTTACAACTGCATATCCACAATATGCTTTAGAAGGTTTTAACTTAAACGCAACTGACTATTTAGTAAAACCTATTCCGTTTCAACGATTTTTAAAAGCAATTTCAAGAGCCAAAGAAAAATATGAATTTAACAAAGATATTTTCGTCAATGTCTCTTCTGCTGGGCCAACAAAAACTATTTATAGTAATGATTTTATATTTGTTAAGTCTGAATACGAGAATATTAAAATTAGCACTAATGATATAAAATATATTCAAGGGCTAAAAGATTATATTAAAATATATACAAAGGATAACCATAAAGCAATTCTAACACTTTCTAATTTTAAATTTATTTTAGATAAATTACCCAACCAATTTCTACGAGTCCATCGATCCTATATTGTCAATATAAATTATATAAAAGCATTGCAAAAAACTAAATTAATTATTGACGATATCAGAATTCCTATAGGTGAAACATATAAAAATGAAGTGTCATACCGTTTAGGTGTTTAAAACAACATCTATAAAAACAGATGTTTACGCAAAATTATGGAGCAGTAGATATTTTATCTCAACTCTAGCGGAGAATGAGGGGTTATTTTCAAAGTTCCCACAATCACCCCTTCTTACAATAAAGCTCTAAACTGCTATCGCAGTTTTTATTTTTCATTTTATTTCTTTATCAAAACCTAGGTTTTGATAAAGAAATAAAATGAAAAAGCTCAATTTCTTTTCAGAAATTGAGCTTTACTCTAAGCGGAGAATGAGGGATTCGAACCCCCGGAGGTGTGACCCTCAACAGTTTTCAAGACTGCCGCATTCGACCACTCTGCCAATTCTCCTTTGCGGTTGCAAATATAGAAAGCTTTTTTAATTAGTTGAAATAAAAATACGATTATTTTAATCTTTTTTATAACCTTAAAATTATTGCAAAATCAAAGCTTCAAAAGGAAAGGCTTTCCTGTATATTTCTTACTATTAATAAGCTATAGTATAAAATCTTTACTATTTTTGTCAAATGAGCAATTCAATAGGTAAATTATTTAAACTTACTACTTTTGGTGAATCACATGGTGTGGCTATTGGTGGTGTTATTGATGGCTGTCCTGCAGGTTTAGTATTAGATTTTGATGCTATTCAACATGAATTAGATCGTCGAAAACCAGGGCAATCAGCTATTGTCACCCAGCGTAAAGAACCTGATACTGTTGAGTTTTTATCAGGAATCTTTGAAGGGAAAACTACAGGAACATCTATTGGGTTTATCATCAAAAACACCAATCAGAAATCAAAAGATTATTCTGATATAAAAAATACGTTTAGACCTTCTCATGCCGATTTTACCTATACCAAAAAATATGGAATTCGTGATTATAGAGGTGGCGGACGATCTTCTGCTCGTGAAACTGCCAATTGGATTGTCGCTGGGGCAATTGCCAAACAATTATTAAATACAATAAAAATAAATGCTTTTACCTCTTCCGTTGGCGATATTGTATTACAAAAACCCTATCAAGAATTAGATTTCTCCAAAACGGAATCAAATGCTGTTCGTTGTCCTGATTCAGAACTAGCAAAAAAAA
>JAMONB010000115.1 GCA_027066745.1 Flavobacteriaceae bacterium | reverse complement strand
ATGAGCTTGGTCTTAACAGAAAAAATTCCTGAAAGCAATCTTACCGTTTATGAATTGATTGCTTTAGGAAGACAACCTTATACCAATTGGATTGGTAAACTCAATGACAAAGATTGTCAACAAATCAATCTGGCTATCAAACAAGTACATCTAGAAAATTTATTAGATAAAAGGCATGACCAATTGAGTGATGGTCAATTACAAAAAGTCATGATTGCTAGAGCTTTAGCTCAAGACACTGATCTTATCATTTTAGATGAGCCAACTACTCATTTAGATATTCATAATAAAATAGAACTATTTACATTATTAAAAAAATTAAGTCAAGAGCTACACAAAACCATTTTAATTTCCACACATGAAATTCACCTAGCATTACAATTGGCTAATGAATTATGGCTAATGAACGATGATGGTATTATTTCTGGAGCAACAGAAAATTTAATTAATGACGGTAGTGTTTCAACATTATTTTCTTCTGATTTGATTACCTTTGATGTAAATTCAAAACAATTCATCATTAATAATCATTAGATTGTTATAATTCTTTACTTTTGATTTTTATTACAATTCGTAAACCATCCAAATATGAAAAATATATTAATTGTCTTTATTTTTACTCTACTCATAGCATGTGGCAGCACACAAACGGGTTCAAAGGACAAAACAGATAAAGGTTCTAGAACCTCAAGTATTGATCCTGTAAAAAACAACGTCAAAGATAAAGAGGATTTAAATTTTATTAAAGATTTTGCCAAAGAATATGCTTTAAGTATCACTGAAGAAGATTTAAAAAAGACACTCTACACTCTCGCTTCTGATAAATATGCAGGGAGATTTACTGGAGAAGAAGGTCAAAAAAAAGCTGCTAAATTCATTTCTGATTATTATAAAAATTTAGGTATTACTGCTGCTAATACTGATGGTGACTACTTACAGAAAATTCCTGCCGAATATTTTAATGGCAATGCTAAAAATGCATCTGAAAATGTTGTTGCTTTTATCAAAGGTTCTGAAAAACCAGAAGAGTATGTCATACTTTCAGCTCATTATGATCATTTGGGTATAAAGAATGATAAAATTTATTATGGTGCAGATGATGATGCTTCAGGCACAACTGCTGTTATGGAAATAGCTGAAGCTTTTCAAAAAGCAGTTAAAGCTGGTAATGGTCCTAAACGTTCAATTGTATTTTTACATGTTACTGGTGAAGAAATTGGGCTATATGGATCTAAATATTATACTGAACATCCTATTTTTTCTTTAGAAAAGACTGTGGTAAATTTAAATATTGATATGATAGGTAGGCTAGACAAAAAACATGCGGAAAATCCTGAATTTGTTTATTTGATTGGTGCAGATAAATTAAGTCAAGAGTTACATGATTTATCTGAAGCTACTAATAAAAAATATACCAATCTAAATTTAGACTACACCTATAATGATGAGAACGATCCGAATCGATTTTATTATAGATCTGATCATTACAATTTTGCAAAAAACAACATTCCTATTATTTTTTATTTTAATGGTGTACATGATGATTATCATCAACATACAGATACTGCAGATAAAATCAGATATGATTTGTTACAAAAAAGAGCTCAATTGGTGTTTTATACCGCTTGGGAAATTGCCAATAGAGAGAAAAGACTCGTTGTAGATAAAAAATAGTTGTATGCTGTTGTTGACATAGAAACTACTGGCGGAAAGTACAATGAAGAAGGTATTACCGAAATTGCAATCCATAAATTTGACGGACATCAAGTTGTTGATAGTTTTATAAGCTTGGTCAATCCTGAACGTGAAATTCAACCTTTTGTAGTTAACCTCACGGGGATAAATAACAAAATGCTTCGCAATGCTCCTAAATTTTATGAAGTCGCCAAACGTATTATTGAAATTACTACAGATTGCATTCTTGTAGCCCATAACACCAGTTTTGATTATCGGATTTTAAGAACTGAATTCAAACGATTAGGTTTTGAATTTGAACGCAAAACACTATGTACTGTTGAATTAAGTAAAAAGTTGATTCCTAATTTAGAGTCTTATAAATTAGGCCGATTATGTAGAACCTTAGGTATACCTGTAACTGACCGTCATAGAGCTAATGGTGATGCTATAGCTACAGTTAAATTACTCCAATTATTATTGGATAAAGATGTGGAAAAAACCATAATTAAAGCCACAGTAAAACAAGAGCTTCATCAAAAAATAAATCCGAAGTTAACCGCAATTATTGAAGCCTTACCTACAAAAACTGGTGTGTACTATATCCATAAAGCTGATGGAGAAATTATTTATATTGGTAAAAGTAAAAACATAAAAAAGCGTGTCAATCAGCATTTTACAAATACAAACACAAAGTCAAAAAAAATACAATTAAATGTAGCTACAGTAACTTATGAAATTACAGGCAGTGAATTGGTAGCTTTACTGAAAGAAAATGAAGAAATTAAACGTAACAAGCCTATTTACAACAGAGCTCTAAAACAAACAATATATAGTCAAGCTATCTATAGTTTTATTGATGATAAAGGTTATCTCAATCTAAAGATTGAAAAAGTAGCTGGTAGAAAAAACCCGATAACCACCTTCTCAAATTTACAAAGTGCAAAAAGTTTTATGTTTAAAATTGTTGATGAATATAAACTCTGCCAAAAATTAACAGGATTAGAATTAACAAAAAAGCATTGTTTTAACTATACCATTAAAGCTTGCAACGGTGCTTGCATTCAAAAAGAAGCTACTGAAAATTATAACAAGCGTGTAGTACAAGTTATCACTACAAATAGTTTTGAAAATAAAAGCTTTGTTCTTATTGATAAAGGTAGAGAATATGACGAACATAGTGCTATCCTTATTGAAAATGGAATTTTTAAAGGCCTCTGCTTTTTCAATCTCAATTTTCAAATTAATAATATTGATGTTTTACAATCTTTAATTACTCCAATGGATAATAACAGAGATATACAACATATTATTAAAAACTATCTGAGAAAGAATAAAAGACTTAAAATTGTGAATTTAGAGAATAGCTAATCTTTTCTTATTTTTGAAGAAAATATAAATCAATTGAAC
>JAMONB010000114.1 GCA_027066745.1 Flavobacteriaceae bacterium | reverse complement strand
CACAAATACTCCTGCCCTATTCCTCCTAAAGAGAACAAATTAGATGTGGCTATCAAAGCAGGTGTAAAATCTTATAAAAAGTAATTTATGGATGTTAAAGAAGATATTATTTCAGCTCATAGAAGGATTAAGCCTTACATACATCATACGCCTGTAATCACTTCACAAGCATTGAATAAAATGGCAGGTGCTGAACTTTTTTTTAAGTGTGAAAATTTTCAAAAGATGGGAGCTTTTAAAATGCGTGGTGCTACACATGCTCTTTTACAATTATCTGCTGAACAACAGCAAAAAGGTGTTGTTACACATTCTTCTGGCAACTTTGCTCAAGCCCTAGCTTTAGCTGCACAAAACATAGGTATCAAAGCTTATATTGTAATGCCTAAGGATGCACCAGATGTAAAAAAGAAAGCAGTACAAGGTTATGGAGGTATTATTACCGAATGCGAACCAACACTAACCGCTAGAGAAACAACTGCACAACAAATTCAAAAAGAAAAAGGAGCTACTTTTGTTCACCCTTATAATGACTATAATGTCATTCTAGGTAATGCTTCAACTGGTAAAGAATTGTTAGAAAAACACTCAGATCTAGATATTATTATTGTGCCTATTGGTGGTGGTGGTTTAATTTCTGGCATTGCTTTAAGTGTTTTATCGTTTGGCTCTAACTGTACTGTTGTTGGTGCAGAACCATTTGCCGTTGATGATGCCTATAGATCTTTAGAAAGTGGTGAAATTGAACAAAACACTAGTATTGATACCATAGCTGATGGATTAAAAACTTCATTAGGTGATATCACTTTTAATATTATCAAGCATCATGTAGAAAAAATAATTAGAGTAAATGAAGAAGAAATTATTGAAGCTATGCGACTCATATGGGAACGCATGAAAATTATTATTGAACCTTCCAGTGCAGTTGCGTTAGCAGCCGTACTAAAATCGAAATCAGAATTTACCAATAAAAAAGTAGGTGTTATCCTTTCTGGTGGTAATGTTGATGTATTAAACTTGCCTTTTTAATCTTATAAAGACCATCTTTATTATAAAATATATTCCTTCTTTTTTGTAACAAAAAACTTTTTTATCAGTCAAATACTTAAAATATAAAAACCTATAGTAATGAAAAAAATATCTTTAGCAGTTATTACACTATTCTCAATTAGCTGCCTAACTGCCCAAACTGCTATAGACAGTTTACCTGGCAATCCGTCACTTCCATCCTCTGAACACCAGTTAGCAGAATTAGCGGCTCTTGAAAAAGGGAATTACGCATATTCAGTAAATGATTATTTTCAAAAACCCAATCAAAGTTCTTTTGAATTTTCACCTAACGGACTCTATTTATCCTACAAAGAAAAAGATGAAAATAATAAAAACCATGTCTATGTTAAGAATACTGAAACGAATGAAGTTATTCGTATTATAAAAGAAGACAAGAATCTTGTAAGAGCTTATGGATGGGCAAACAACAGTAGAATTGTCTATATTAAAGATAAAGGCGGAGATGAAAACTACCATTTATTTGCTGTAGATATTGATGGTGAAAATCAAAAAGAGCTAACTCCTTATGATAAAGTAAAAGTAACAATACTAAACTAAACTTTTTAAAAGAACAAAAAGATTTTTTGATTATTCAAATGAATAAAGATAATCCACAAATATTTGAACCCTATAAAATAAATATTATTACAGGAAAGATAACTAAGCTTTTTGAAAATAAAGATCCAAAAAATCCAATTGACGGATATGATTTTGATAAAGACGGTAATTTAAAAGGATATACTCAACAACAAAACGGAACAGAAAATATACTCTATTATCGTACAGATAAAAATCAACCTTTTAATAAAATTATAAAAACAACTTGGAAAGACACTTTTAGTATAATTGCTTTTGATTATACAACTGAAAATCCACATGATGCATACGTAAAATCAAATATTGAAAATAATACTGAAGAAATCATACTCTATGATTTTAAAAAAAAGGAGACAATAAAAAAAGTATATTCTAATGACATCTTTGATGCTGGAGGTATTAGCAGGTCAAGGAAAAGAGGTTATGAAGTAGATTATTATTATTATACTGGTGAAAAATCAGTAATATTACCTGTAAGTAAAACCTATAAAAATTTACATCAAAAATTCCTTAATGAGTTTGGAGATAAAGATTTCTTTATTACAAGTAAAACTGATAATGAAGATAAATTTTTAATATATGTAACTAGTGATAAATTATATGGTATATATTTTCTTTATGATGTAAAAAAAGACACATTTAAAGAGTTATTTAATTTAATGCCTGCATTAAAACAGGCTGATATGGCTGAAATGCGACCCCTCAAATTTATTTCTAGAGATGGACTTACCATATATGGATATTTAACAATTCCAAACGAAGTAAAAGAAGGAAAAAAAGTACCTTTAATTGTAAATCCTCATGGCGGGCCTTATGGAGCAAGAGATCACTGGGGATTCAATCCAGAAACTCAATTATTTGCTAGTAGAGGCTATGCAACACTACAGGTAAACTATAGGGGGTCTGGAAGTTTTGGAAAAGATTTTTTTTTAGCTGGCAACAAACAAATTGGAAGAAAAATGTTAGATGACTTAGAAGATGGTGTTGCTTATGTAAAGTCTCTTAACATTATCGATAATAATAAAATTGCAATTTATGGTGCGAGCTATGGTGGACTGGCTACCTTAGGAAGTCTTGTAAAGACTCCTGACTTATACACTTGCGGAATTGATTATGTAGGTGTTTCAAACTTATTTACATTCTTTAAATCATTCCCTGAGTATTGGAAACCATACTTAAAGATAGTCTATGAGCAATGGTATGATGAAAATTCAAAAGAAGATCAAGAGATTATGAAAAAAGTTTCTCCTGCTTTAAATGTTGAAAAAATAACAAAACCATTATTTGTTATACAGGGTGCAAATGACCCTAGAGTGAACATTAATGAATCAGATCAAATAGTAAAAAAATTAAGAAGTAGAGGTTTTGACATACCTTACATGGTTAAATATAATGAAGGTCATGGTTTTGGACATGAAGAAAACAGAATAGAACTCTATAAGGCTATGATAGGATTCT
>JAMONB010000113.1 GCA_027066745.1 Flavobacteriaceae bacterium | reverse complement strand
GCCCTGGATTATAATTTAACAACATATTAACTAAATTACCTATTTGATTGGCTAGTTTTGTAAGGTTAGCCATAAAACCCACAAGTTTGTCTAGATTTTTTAACACTAGTAATTCTATAGAATATCTGTATTTATTAATTGCTACAATTATAACTATCAGTTGTACCAACAACAATACAAAGGATAATATTGTTCACTTTGGAGGGCAAATTATCAACCCAAAATCAGACAAAGTCTATATCTATAAAAACAATCAAGTTTTAGATTCTTCTAAACTTAATATTGACAATAAATTTCTAATAAAACTAGATACTTTTTCTCAAGGATTATATACTTTTAAACATGGAAATGAACACCAATGGCTTTACCTAGAACCTAATGACAGTTTATTGATTCGTTTAAATACTTGGGATTTTGATGAGTCTTTGGTTTTTAGCGGTAAAGGTGCTGAACGGAATAATTTTCTAATCAATATCTATCTAGTAAATCAAAAAGAAGATAAATTATTCTATAAATTTTATCATCTAAACGACAGTCTATTTCAGTTAAAAGTAGATTCAATCCTAAAGAGAAAAAACCTACTATATTCGCAATTCAAATCAGAATTACCTGAAAACTCACTGTTTTTTGAACAATTGGTAAATTCGGCGATAAATTATCCTTTATTTAAGAAAAAGGAAGCTTATCCTTACCTACACATGATGTCTTTAAGGTCTAAAAAACACCCGAAAATTAGCCCATCGTTTTTTAAATTCAGAAAAAATATTGACATCAATAATGAAGAATTAAATAACTACTACCCTCATCAACAATATATTGAAGCCTATTTATCGCACCTTGCCTATGAAAAACAAATTTTAGACAGTTTTAAAAGTAATATGACTGTAAATATAATGCAAGCCGCTCTTGAAAATATAAAAAGTGAATCTATCAAAAATAGATTTTTACGTAAAGGAGTTTGGATAACTTTATTAGATAATAACACCTCTACAAAAGAAAAAGATAGAGCCAAACGCTTGTTTTTTGACCATTGTACTGATAAAAAACGTGTTGAAGAAATTGAGCATTTAATTAATGTCTCTAGCAAATTAGTTAAAAACCATAAATTTCCTGAAATTACTCCTTATAATTTTAATGGTGAGCATGTAAATTTAAAAGCAATTATTAAAGGAAAAAGTGCTGTCATTTATACTTGGCCAACAAAAGTAAGTGAGATGGATTATTTTGCAAAACGCGTTAAATATTTAGAAAAAAAATATCCTAATTATTTATTTATTGGTATCAATTCTGCTTGCTCTGAATACCAATGGAAAAAGAAAATAAAATCAAACAACTTAAATCAAAAGCATCAATATAGAGTTGATAAAGGTATTGATTGGTTAGATATCAATTTTTCTAGAGCAATTATTGTCGATAAAAATGGTATTGTACAAAACAATATGACTCATTTAGCAAATCGCTATTTTGAAACTCAATTAAAGTGACTCCTAAGAATTTCAACAAATTTAGCTTTAAATCATTAAATTAAGTTTACTTTTGCAAGTTCATAAAACTAAAGGCTTAAACCGAATTGATTCTATAAAGTCAATTCGATATTAATTATCAAATGCGGTCGTGCATTTCTATTGGAGCCTAAGTTTGATAAATTTTATAATATGTCTTTATTTAGTGAACTTGGCTTAAGCCAAGAAATAGTTAGTGCCTTAACTGACTTAGGTTATGAAAAACCAACAACAATTCAAGAAAAAGCAATTCCGCAAATACTATCCTCACAAGATGATTTAAAAGCTTTTGCCCAAACAGGTACAGGTAAAACTGCGGCTTTTAGTTTACCTATCATAGAACAAATTGATAGCAAGAACAAAAATACCCAAGCTATTATTCTATCGCCGACAAGAGAATTGGCGATACAAATAGGAAAAAACATTCAAGAATTTTCTAAAAACCTTAAAAACATACACATAACTACTGTTTATGGTGGTGCAAGTATTGACGATCAAATAAGAAGTTTAAAAAAAGGATCACAAATTGTTGTAGGTACACCAGGGAGAACAGTTGATTTAATCAAACGTAAACTACTCAAATTAAGTGAAATTAAATGGGTAGTTTTAGATGAAGCTGATGAAATGCTAAATATGGGCTTTAAAGAAGACCTTGACCAAGTATTAAAGGTAACCCCAAAAGAAAAACAAACCTTATTGTTCTCAGCAACTTTCCCGAGAGAGGTAGATGCCATAGCGAAAAATTACATGCACAATCCTGTTGAAATTAGTGCAGGTAAAAAGAATGCAGGTGCTGACAAAGTTTCGCATGAATATTATTTAGTCTCAGAAAGAAATCGTTATCCAGCTTTAAAAAGATTGGCAGATGTAAATCCTGATATTTATGGTATTGTATTTTGTAGAACACGTAGAGACACTAAAAATGTTGCAGCAAAACTAATTGATGACGGGTACAATGCTGATGCTTTACATGGTGATTTATCACAAGCTCAACGTGATATTGTTATGGAGAAGTTTAGAGCAAAACACTTACAACTTTTAATTGCTACTGATGTTGCAGCTAGAGGTTTAGATGTGAATAGTCTAACACATGTTATCAATTATAAATTACCCGATCAGGCAGAAAATTACACCCATAGAAGTGGTAGAACAGGTAGAGCTGGTAAAGAAGGTATTTCTATTGCACTTATAAACAACAGAGAGAAAAACGCTTTAAAACCTATTGAAAAGAAAATAGGCAAAAAGTTTATTCAAAAACAAGTACCAAATGGTAGAGAAATTTGTGAAAATCAACTATTCAAACTCATTGAAAGAGTAAAAGATGTAGAGGTTAATGATCAACAAATTGAAAGCTATTTAGAGAGTATTGACACGCAATTAAAAGATATTAGTCGTGAAGATTTGATCAAAAAATTTGTTTCCATTGAATTCAACAAATTCTTGTCATATTATGAAGGTGCTGATGATTTAAACGGTGATGATTCTAAAGAACGTAGAAGAAGTGGTGATGAAAACTTTACTAGGTTTTATATCAATCTAGGTAAAATGGACGGGTTAAATCCTGCAAAATTGATGGGATTGATCAATGAAAATTTAAGCAAAAGGGATGTAGAAATTGGACAGATTGAAATTTTAAAGAGTTTTTCATTTTTCGAAATTGATAAAGCTTTCGCGGATAAAGTATTACAAGGTTTTGAACATGCTGAGTTTGGAGGCAGAGCCGTAATTGTTGAAATTACCAAGAAACCTAAAGGAGGCAGAAGCCGAAGTGGTAAAAGAGGTGGATTCGGCGGTGGTAGAAAGTCACGAGGAGATAGTAATCGCAGCGGCGGTGGAGGTTATAAAGGCAGAAGCTCATCTAGAGGCGGTAAAAAAGGTGGATTTGGCGGTTCTAAAAGAAATAGAAGGTAGTTATTTGTTATTGAGTTACTGGTTTTATTTGATGCGATTAAAAAGCTAGTAACTCAACAAACTACTTTACATATTTTGTTTTCTTCATAAAACTAATGACTACAAGACCTAAAAAGAAAAATATTGCCAATATTAAAACAGAAGTTCTCATTGATTTTGTAATAGACATTGCCAGACCAAAAGACAATGTTCCAATAACAATTGCTAATTTTTCTGTAACATCATAAAAACTAAAATAGGTTGCATTATCATATGTTTCTTCAGGTATTAATTTAGAATAAGTTGAACGTGCTAAAGTCTGTGTTGCTCCTAACACCAGGCCTAAAAAACCACCAAGAGTGTAAAAATAGACATCAACATTTGGACTTTCTCCTGGTAACATATATGCAGAAAAACATACCACAATCCATATAACAATTGTTATTTTCAACGTTTTAATATTCCCTATTTTTTTTGAAATTCGGGCAAAAAATGTCGCTCCAACAATAGCAACTAATTGGATAAGCAAAATTGTTATTATTAAATTCATAGTAGGCAAACCTAATTCTTCATCACCAAATTTACCTGCCAAGACAATAATAGTTTGAATCCCAGCACTAATAAAAAAATAAGACCAAAGAAATATATAAATAGTAGAATGTTGTCTTATTTCTATAAAAACTTTACGTAACTCTTTAAAACCTTTAAAAATATAATCTTTTTCTGGTTTTCGTTTAAATGAATTGTTTGGTAAGTAACGAAACGTATATTGTGCAAAGACCAGCCACCATACTCCAACCAGCACAAAAGATAGTTGAAAAACCAAGTTAGGTGGTTTTTCTCCATTTTGTAAAGGATGGTCAATAAAACCATACCAATTAGGAAACATAATCATAGTTAAGATAAAAATAAGCAATATTACAGAACCAATATAACCATGTATAAATCCTCTTGCACTTATTTCATCGTGTCTATCAGGGTGGGCAATTTCAGTTAAATAAGCATTGTAAAAAACAAGACTACCCCAAAAACCTATACTTGCCAAGATTGAAAAAGTAATACCAATCCATAGTTTATCAATCCCGTCAAAAAAGTACAATGACATTACTGAAAACGAACCCAATAAACAGAAGAATTGCATAAATCGCTTTTTATTTCCCATATAATCAGCAATACTAGAAAGCATTGGTGAAATAAAAGCAACGACTAAAAAAGAAACTGAAAGTGTGTATGAATACAATACTGTATTGTTCCATTGAGTACCTAAAAAAGCAACTTCGGCATCTTTTCCACCAGTTACAATTCCATAATATAACGGAAAAACAGCTGTAGTAATGACCAAGGGATAAACTGAATTTGCCCAATCATAAAATGCCCAAGCATTAATTAATTTCTTATCTCCTTTTTTTAACATTTAATTTTAGGTTAAAATAAAAAAGCCGCTCTATTTTTAAGAACGGCTCACAATGTACTATTTATTTTTGAACTTAATTTGTCAAAGTTTGTGCATTTAACTTTTTCGCCATCACTTTGGCTTTAGGAATCCATTCCGTTAAGGCTTTAATTCTTGTCTGATTTGACGGGTGTGTACTTAAAATTTCTGGTGGTGCTTTACCTGCCCCTGCTTTTTGGCTCATTCTAATCCACACATTTACAGACTCCTCAGGTTTATATCCTGCCATAATCATAAATACAACACCTAATTTATCAGCTTCAGTTTCATGTGTTCTACTAAATTTTAGTTGTCCTAATTGAGAGCCTATACCATAAGCAGCCATCCACATTTGCCTTTGCTGAGGTGATTTATTACCCGTTGCCAATGCTACTGCCAAACCTCCTGCCTGTGCCAACATACCTGTTGACATCCGTTCAGCACCATGACGTGCAAAAGCATGAGCAACTTCATGCCCCATGATAGCAGCCACACCATCTTCATTTTTAGCAATAGGCATTATGCCTGTATAAAAAACCGTCTTCCCGCCTGGCATTGCCCAAGCATTTATGGTTTTATCATCAATTAAATTAAACTCCCATCGGTAAGCATCAGCTTTAGCCGCCATGCCATTCGCTCGCATATACCTGTCAACTGCACCAGAAATTCTTTTACCAACTGATTTAATTTGATTGGTCATTTCTACATTAGTTGACACCTTATTTTCACGTAAGAAACCTTCATACTGTTGAAATGCCATTGGTAATATCTGTGCATCACTCACTAAGCTAAATTGTTTTCTACCTGTTATTGGTACTGTACTACAGCTAACTAAAAATAAAAAAACTATTGCTATTGAAACTATTTTTTTCATCATATTTGAATTTTATCCCCTATTATTTATTTTATAAAAGTAAATATACAAAAAATGTTTAAATTCGTCATTATTTAAGTCTTCATTATCAATTCAAATTTAATGGCAAAAAAGAACATATTTGAAATACCTAGTTCTATCATTAGAACAGGACAACTACTGCAATTTTTTTCAAACTCGCTAGCAGCTAACTTCGCTTTAAAGGTATTTTCTACTCCTCCACAATTTAAGATTCCTGAACGTGAAAAAATGATGAGAGAAAGTGCTAAAAATGAATTGATAAGCATCCCTAAAGTAAAAAATCAGGTAATGGTTTACGAATATGGTTATTCTAAAACCAAAATATTATTGGCTCATGGATGGGCTGGCAGAGGCACACAACTCTATGAAATTGCAGATAAACTATTAGAAAACGGAATGATGGTCATTAGTTTTGATGCTCCTGCACATGGATTATCAAAAGGTAAAACAGCTAATTTTTCAGAGTATATTGCTACTCTAAATCATCTTAACGATAAATATGGCCCTTTTGAAGCTGCTATTGGACATTCTTTTGGTGGCATCAATCTATTAAATGTACTATCAAAAAAACCGTTTATCAAAAGATTAGTGGTCATTGGCATAGAAGCTTCTAACCATAAAATTATTGAGGAATTTATCCGTAAATTAAAATTAAAACCTAAAATAGCTCAGTTGCTAAAAAAGAAAATGAATTCTAAATTCAACACCAATTTAGAGGCTACTGCTGCAATAGAAACTGCAAAAAAAGTAATGATACCTACTCTAGTGATACATGATACTCAAGATTATGATGTTGATGTAAGTGCTGCCTATAAAGTGCGACAAAGCTTAGAGAATGGACTGTTATTAATTACCAACGGATTAGGCCATCGTAAAATACTCAGAGATCATACAACCATTTTTAAAATGATAGATTTTATTAAAGCATGAAACAATTACTAACATTTTTTATACTGACTGTAGTTATAAGTTGCACGAGTAATGCTCAAAAAAACGAAGATAAAATATCAGAAAATACTAAAAAAATGACTAAAAAAACAGATGCTGAATGGAAATTAGCATTAAGCGATCAAGAATACTATGTCTTACGTGAAAAAGGAACAGACAGACCTAGCAATGAAGGTTATACACAACACTTTGAAAAAGGGACTTATGTTTGTAGGGCTTGCAATACCCAACTGTTTGAATCTGGCAGTAAATTTGAATCGCATTGCGGATGGCCTTCTTTTGATGATGCCATTAATGGTACTGTGATTTTTACAAAAGATACAACTGCTGGAATGATACGAACAGAAATTACCTGTGCAAAATGCGATGGGCATTTAGGGCATATTTTTGATGATGGTCCAAAAGAAACAACAGGAAAACGTTATTGTGTAAATACAAGCTCTATTAAGTTTGTAAAAGCTGAATAAAAAAACCTAATCTTTATCATAAAATGACAAGGCAACACCTTATTAAATACTATTCTTTGATTGCCTTTCTTTTCATGATTTCATGTACAAAAGTCAAAAACACCACTGAAATACAAGAAGATTTTTGTTCAAGTATTCATAGAAATGATAGCATTAACCTTTCAAATGAGTTAAAAGACATTTCAGAGTTAATGAAAACCAAAACTGGAGTCTATATATTAGAAGATGGTGGCGGTGCTTTAGTGACCCGTGCCTGGCTAACTGAATATGCTGAAAAAACTATAGATATTCAATATTTTATTTTTTCAACAGATAATGTAGGACTCATTGCTTGTGATTATTTGGTTAGAGCTGCAGATAGAGGTGTTAAAATTAGAATTTTAGTTGATGATATAATGGTTGATGCTGACTTAGAAGATATTTTAATACTAGATTCTCACAAAAATATTACAATTAAAGTCTACAATACGGGAGTTAATTTAGGTAAAAACATTTTTAGTAAAGTCAAAAAATTTGCTACTAACTTTAGGTCTGCAAATCAAAGAATGCACAATAAAACATTTATAGTAGACAGTAAAATTACCATCACAGGTGGTAGAAATATTGCCGATGAATATTTTGATTATGACCATGAATATAATTTTAGAGATAGAGATGTTTTATTATTAGGGTTGGTCACTGAAAGTGTTGAAAAATCATTTATCAATTTCTGGGACAACCCATTAAGTGTTTCCATAAAAGAGATTTCTGACGAATTTCCTGAAAATTTAAATGACCCAAAACGTTTTGATAAATTACATCAATATGCCTGTAATCCTGAAAATTTTTGGCCACAAATAAGAAATCAAATTGAAAATCTACACAAAACATTTACAACTATAAAAGAATCGGATGCTTTAGTATGGACAGAGAATGTATCATTTATTTCAGATGCTCCTGGTAAGAATGACGGCTTAAATGGCTTAAATGGAGGCGGCTACACCACAGATGCATTGATAGCACTGGTACAAAATGCTAAAACTTCACTTGACATTCAGACTCCATATTTAATTACTACTGAGTTAAGCCGAAACCTTTTTAGAGCTGCTGTAGAACGTGGAGTTAAAATTAGAATACTAACCAATAGCTTGGCATCGACTGATAATCTTGAAGCCTTTAACGGCTACCAACGTGATCGAAAAAAATTATTAGAAACAGGAGTGCAAATTTACGAATTTAAACCTGATGCCGCAGAACGTTACAAAGTAATGACTGGTGAATTGCAAGATTCATTAAAGTTTAAACCCATTTTTGGTTTTCATGCGAAATCTATGATCGTTGACAATCAAATTACTGTAATTGGCACTTTTAATTTAGACCCAAGAAGTGCTAATTTGAATACGGAATGTTTAGCTATAATTGACAACAAGAAAGTAGCTTCTAATGTTTTAAAAGGTATGGAGAAAGAGTTTAAACCTGAAAACTCTTGGCAAACTACATTAAACTCAAACCCAGATTCTGAAGTGAAAATTATCAAAAGAGTCAAATCATGGACTAGAAAAATTGTACCTAAAGGAATTCTGTAATTCTTCTTTTTTAGTTTTTATAGATATCCAAATATTAGCTTACCTTAGCCGACTTAAAAAACGCTATGACTTTTAAAGATTTAGGCATTATTGCCCCCATATTAAAAGCCTTATCTGAAAAAGGCTATACCAACCCCACTCCTATTCAAGAACAATCTATTCCTATTTTATTACGGAATAAAGATTTAATGGGTTGTGCACAAACTGGCACGGGTAAGACTGCAGCTTTTGCAATTCCTATACTACAACATCTTGCTAACAACTCTCATGAGAATAGACAGTCGCATAAGATTAAAGCACTAGTTGTAACACCAACCCGTGAGCTTGCCATTCAAATTGCTGATAATTTCACTATTTACGGCAAGCATACCAATATAAGAAATACTGTTATTTTCGGTGGAGTTAAGCAGGGTGCTCAAACTCAAGCCTTACGAAGAGGTGTAGATATTCTTGTAGCAACGCCTGGTAGATTGCTAGATTTAATGCAACAGGGCTTTATTAGCTTATCTGCTATTGAATATTTTGTCTTAGATGAAGCAGATCAAATGTTAGACATGGGTTTTATTCATGATATTAAAAAAATTCTTGCAAAACTACCTTCAAAAAGACAATCGCTTTTCTTTTCTGCAACTATGCCAACTTCAATTGTAGATTTGTCTCATAAAATATTGGGCGATTTTGAAAAAGTAACTGTAAAACCAGAACAAGCCACTGCAGAAAAAGTAGAACAGGCTGTTTATTTTGTTAGTAAAAAAGGTAAGATAAAATTACTTGTTTACCTTTTAGAAACTCAATCTATCAAATCTACCTTAGTGTTTTCTCGTACCAAACATGGTGCAAATAAAATTGTAAAATTATTAGATAGAGATGGCATTAAAGCTGCAGCTATTCACGGTAATAAATCACAAACAGCAAGACAAAAAGCCTTAGAAAATTTCAAAAAAGGGATCATTACTGTTCTTGTAGCAACTGACATTGCAGCTCGTGGAATTGACATTGATGAATTGGCTCTTGTTGTCAATTATGACATCCCTAATATACCTGAAACCTACGTACATAGAATAGGTAGAACAGGGCGTGCAAAAGCAAGCGGAGTTGCTATTTCATTCTGTGATCAAGAAGAAAGAGCATATTTACGTGATATTCAAAAACTGATCAATCAAAAAATTCCTGTGATAGCAGAACATCCTTTCGTTAATTTGATAGATGAGAAACCTGAAAGTAATACACAGAATAATAGAAACCACTCACGTTCTGGCAACTCTTCAAATAGAAATCGAAACAGAAATCGAAATCAAAAAAATAGTAGAAATTCAAATTCTAGAAATCGAAAATAAAAATTGTAGTTTTATAGAATGAAAAAAACATTCTTCTATACGCTTATTATGGTTGCCTCATTACTTAATACTAAAACTATTTCTGCTCAAGATTGGGCTAACCTCAATAGATTTAAAAAAGAGAATACTAAATTAGCTACTCCTGCTGAAAATGAGAATCGTATTGTATTTATGGGAAATTCAATTACCGAATCTTGGTCAAAATTCGACACCCTTTTTTTTAAAGAAAATACTTATATCAATAGAGGTATTAGTGGGCAAACTACTCCACAAATGCTGCTTAGGTTTAAAGCTGATGTAATTAATTTAAATCCTAAAGCTGTTGTAATCTTGGCTGGCACCAATGATTTAGCTGAAAATACTGGACCAACAAGTTTTGAAATGATTATGGATAATATTATTTCAATGGTACAATTGGCTAATGCCAATGACATTAAAGTAGTACTTTCTTCTGTACTTCCTGCTTATGATTATCCTTGGAGAAAAGGTTTGCATCCAAACAAAAAAATTCCTGCTTTAAACAAGTTGATTAAAAAATATGCTGATGAAAATAACATTATTTATTTAGATTATTTTTCAGCAATGGTTGATGATAAAAATGGACTTATTGATGATTTCACTTACGATGGAGTACATCCTAATAAAAAAGGATATCAGGTGATGAAACCCTTGGTAATGGATGCTATCGCAAAAACTTTAAAAAAATAATTGCTCTATAAATATTACTTTATTGTTATCTGTAGAAAAAAGAATGCTATTCATCGAAATAACCTTCCATTTTTAAAATAGTTACTTATCTTTATTCATCTTAATAAATCAATTATGAAAACTCTTTACAATTCTATACTTATCTTATTAATTAGCATAATAACTACAACTTCTTGTAAAAAAGAAGAGAAAATAAAAAAAATCGCAATATCAAAAGATCTTTTAAAGGATAATATTATACCTAAACCTGCTTCTTTAACAGCTACAGGAAGTTCTTTTGAATTGAATGCCAAAAGTGAAATTCACTACCAACATTCAGATTTAAAACCAATAGCTGAATACCTTTCAGGTTTATTACAACCTGCTACAGGTTTTAAATTACCTGTTAAAGAAATGAGTTCTATGCCTTCTACAGATCATATTTTTTTATCTTTAACAGATAGTATACCAAATAATGAAGGCTACCAGCTAAGTATTAAAGAAAATGGTATCGTTATAAATGCTAAAAAACCAGCAGGTTTATTCTATGGCATCCAAACTTTACGTCAATTACTACCTGCATCAATTGAACTCAATGAAAAACAAGATAACACTTGGCTGATAGCTTCTGGTACTATTAAAGACGAACCTTCTTACAGCTACCGTGGTGCAATGTTAGATGTAGCTCGTCACTTTATTGGACTTAGTGATGTCAAAAGATATATTGATTTGTTGTCCTTTTACAAGATAAATACTTTACACTTACATTTATCTGATGATCAAGGTTGGAGAATTGAAATTAAATCATGGCCAAATTTAACCACACATGGTGGTAGTACTGAAGTTGGAGGTGGTGAAGGTGGATTTTTTACTCAAGTACAGTATAAAGAACTTGTAAAGTATGCTCAAGAGCGTTTTATTACTATTATTCCAGAAATTGATATGCCTGGTCATACGAATGCCGCTTTATCTTCATATTCTGAGCTGAACTGCAATGGTAAAGCCACAAAACTATATACAGGTACTAGAGTAGGTTTTAGTACTTTCTGTACTGATAAAGAAATTACTTATAAATTTATTGATGATGTCATTAGAGAATTGGCTGAAATGACTCCAGGTGAATACATTCATATTGGTGGAGATGAATCTGACGCAACCCCAATAAAAGAATATATTATTTTCATTAATAAAGTCCAAAAAATTGTTGCTAAGCATGGTAAGAAAGTTTTGGGTTGGGATGAAATTGCTCATGCAACTTTAGCACCAAATTCAATTGTTCAATATTGGGCTAGAGATAGTACTGAAAATAAAAATGCTCATATGGCTGTTAAACAAAATGCAAAAATATTGATGTCTCCAGCTACCAAAGCATATTTAGATATGAAGTATGATAAAACCACAAAACTAGGGTTAGATTGGGCTGGTCTAACTGAAGTAGACGTAGCCTATAACTGGAGTTTAGAAAATCATATAGACGGAATTAAAAAAGAAAATATTATTGGTATAGAAGCTCCTTTATGGACAGAAACCGTAGAAAATATGAAAGATTTAGAATATTTAGTTTTTCCTAGAGTGATTGGTATTGCTGAAATTGGATGGACACCTACTTCTCAAAGAGATTGGAATGAATATAAAGTTCGCTTAGGAAAACATAAAGATAGATTAGATGCCTTAGACATCAATTATTACAATTCAAAATTGGTACCTTGGAAAAGTATCGTTTCTGACACTATTGTTAAAAGCAGTAAAGACTCCATTTAAATCAAATCTAAAACCTTCTCTAATGCCATACCTCTTGATGCTTTTATCAAGAGTGTGGCATTTTCAATTTTAAGCGTTGAAAAGTGACTTTTAAAGTCCTCAAAAGATTTAAATAAAGTAATGCTAATATTTCTCTCTGATAATTTAAGGTTTGTTTTGTGAAAATTCTCGCCAATTAAATAGGCTTTATCAATTTGAAGATGACTTAATAAATCTGCTATTGCTTGATGCTCAATTTTTGCTGTATTACCCAACTCAAACATATCACCTAAAATTGCAATTTTATTAGTCCCTGTTAATCCAGATAAATTTTCTAAGGCTACTTTCATGCTTGAAGGATTTGCATTATATGCATCTAAAATAATTTTATTCGAACCTTGCTCAATAATTTGAGAACGATTGTTTGTTGGAATGTAATTTTCAATAGCTGAAATGATATCATGTTTTGACACTTCAAAATGGCATCCTATAGCAATAGCTGCGGCAATATTATTAAAATTATACGCTCCTATCAATTGACTAACAATAATCTTATCATTAAATTGAACTTTTACAAAAGGATTGGCATCAATAAGACTAACTTTTACATCGGTATTATTTTCACCAAAAATAATTTTATCAATTGTTTTAGATTTTTCTACTTGAACTTTATCTTTAGCATTTACAAAAACTATTTTATGATGAGATTTTAAGTATTGATATAGTTCTGTTTTGCCTTGCACAACCCCTTCCAAACTTCCAAAACCTTCTAAATGTGCTTTGCCGAAATTGGTAATATAGCCATAGTCAGGTTGAGTAATTTGGCATAAAAAGTCAATTTCTTTTAAATGATTAGCTCCCATTTCAACAATTCCTATTTCTGTTTTTGGTGTCATAGAAAGCAGCGTTAAAGGTACGCCAATATGATTATTCAAATTGCCTTTTGTAGCTGTAACACTATACTTTTTTGAAAGCACTACATTAATCAACTCTTTAGTTGTCGTTTTTCCATTACTACCCGTTAAACTAACAATAGGAATTCTCAATTTATTTCTATGGTAAGTAGCTAAAGACTGTAAGGTTTGTAAAACATCATTAACCAAAATAATATTTTGATGTGTTTTATACGCTTTCTCATCAACAATGGCATACGATGCACCTTTTTCAAGTGCATTTTCTGCAAATTGATTCCCGTTAAAATTATCACCTTTTAAGGCAAAAAACATACTTCCTTTTGTTATTTTACGAGTATCAGTTGTTACCAAATACGACTGCTTATAATGGCGATAAAGTGTTGCTATTTTCATAGGCTAAAACTAAAAAAAAACTCAATACAAAAAGTATTGAGTTTTAATAATATTATAATTAATTGTTTATTAATTTCTTTTTGGTTCTTTACGTCTTCTTTTATAAGACATTGCTCCTAATTTATCAGTTGCACATCTAAATCCAATATAATTTGATGCCATATATTCTGGTAAATATCTACGTTGAGAAGGGTCTAACCAATAAGCTCTATCTCTCCAAGAACCTCCTTTATAAACTCTAGTTTGATCACTAATTAAAGTAGTTCTCTTTTTAGTATCATACTGTTGAATAATCAATCCGCTTTCACCAATTTGTTTAGGTGTTTGAGGTGAGTTATACATTCTAGGCCTTTCTTCTCCATCTTCT
>JAMONB010000112.1 GCA_027066745.1 Flavobacteriaceae bacterium | reverse complement strand
AGTACAAATCTAACCTCACAACTCAAAAATATTAAAAATATGACAACATTAGATGTTCGTCCATCCTTAGATCAAGGAGTGGATCCTTTTAAAATTATTATGCAGGCAGTAAAAGAATTAAAAGATGGGGAAACCCTGCAAATAATCAATTCTTTTGAACCCATTCCGTTGATACGAAAGTTACAATCTAAAGGTTATGATTCATGGACAGAACGTTCTGAAGAAGGAGTAGTTCATACCTTTTTCAAAAAGAATAAAACAAAATGGGTCGATAATGAAGTGACAGAAGTTATTAAAAAAAACAAGAAAACTTTTGATGAGCAATTGGCTTTTATTGGAAGTAATTATAAAAGTATTGACGTTAGGCAATTAGAAATGCCTGAACCTATGGTACAAATTTTAAAAGAAATTGAAACTCTAGAAAAAGGACAAGCTTTATATGTAGATCATAAAAAAATACCGCAATTTTTATTGCCTGAATTGGAGCAGAGAAATTTCGAAATTTTATATAAAGAAATAGATTCTAACCATACAAAATTATTAATATATAAAGGTAATTAATAGTAAATGAGTAATTTAAACTCTAACAACGCACCAAAAGCTAGTGTTGTAAAGCCTCATTTTATTTTTGGCTCATTAGCACTTTTTATGTTGTCGATTATGATAATTATAGCCGACAGTAATTTACTAGATTCCTATTTTGATAATAAAATTATTGCCATTACACACATGGCAGTATTGGGTTGGGCTGTTATGATTGTTTTTGGGGCATTATATCAGTTAGTTCCAGTAGTTTTTGAAACTTCATTGTATAGTGAAAGACTAGCAAAATTCACATTTTGGCTATCGGGATTTAGTGTTTTATTTTTAACCTATACCTTTTGGATTGGAGCATATACCAGTTTACTTATTTATGCATCATTGTTAATGTTTATTTCGTTATTGCTCTTTATCATTAATATATTTCTTTCCTATAAAAATTCAAAATTAAAGAATATATCGTCAAGATTTGTGATTACTGCTGTCTTTTGGTTAGCCATTACTGAACTGATTGGAACCTTGATTGCATTTAATTTTAAGTACAATTTTTTATCTGAAATCCACTTACATTACTTGAAAATTCATGCAACCATTGGATTGATAGGTTGGTTTTTACTTTTAATTATTGGTGTATCATCTATACTTATACCTATGTTTTTGGTTTCACACGAACTAAATAATAAAAAATTAATATATGCTTATTATTTTATTAATTCTGGTTTAGTAGCTTTATCAATAAACTGGTTTTTTATTCATCAAAACTCTATCAATATCCTTTTTTGGCTTTCTATTGTTATAGGAGTTTTATTTTTTACATCATTTGTATATGATTCGTATAAAAAAAGAATGCGTAAAAAATTAGATATTGGCATGAAACCTACTATGTTAGCCATAATAAGTATTATTTTACCCATAGTATTGAGTTTGGCTATAACGATAGGGTTTGGTATTGAACAAACATTAATTTATAGAATAACTACTTTATATGGGTTTTCTATAATTTTTGGATTTATTACAACACTCATTTTAGGGCAAACCTATAAAACGTTACCTTTTGTAATTTGGTTAGATAAATATTCAAATTTGGTTGGAAAAACAAAAACGCCTATGCCTAGAGAATTATATTCAGAAAAAATAGCAAACATTCATTATTATATTTATTTATTTTTTATTTTATCTATGATTTTAGGAATACTTTTTAGCGAAATTTGGTTGATAAAAATAGGAAGTTATTTATTGTTGGTAGTAGCCATATTATATAATATCAATGTGTTTAAAATGATTTTTCATAAAGTTAAAATAATAGAAAAAAATGAATAAAGAAGAAATAACAATTTTTGAATTGGAAGTGTTAGAATTATTAAAAAATGTAATGGATCCTGAAATTGAAATCAATATTGTTGATTTAGGATTGATTTATGAAGTTACTTATGATGGTGAAAAAAATATCAATATTGAAATGACATTTTCCACACCTTCTTGTCCGTTAGGAGAAACCATTATCAGTAGTGTAAAAGAAGCTATTAAACAAAAACATCAAGACTTTATAATAAATATTGATATTGTTTTTGACCCACTTTGGTCAACAGCTTTAGTTAGTGAAGAAGGTAAAAAATTATTAGGGTTGTAGTTTTTAAGGCTTCTTATTTATGCTAGATTTTTTATACTAGTACAAGCATAAAACCTTTAACTTAAAAATTTTCAATACCTCTATAATTACGTTTACAACAAAAACAAACTTAACTTTTTGCTAAATCTAAAATGGCTAGTACTGGTAATTTTAGATTTATCTCAATTTGAAATTACAAAATACCATCAAAAATCAGGTCTAAATTAACCCTCACTAACCTTCAATACCAATTTCCCCATTTTATCGCCAGAAAATAGTCTTAAAAAAGTTTCATGAAAATTCTCGATACCTTCATAAATATCTTCTTTAGATTTTAGTTTTCCTTCAAGCATCCACTGCCCCATTTGCTGAGCTGCTTTTCCATAATCTTTAGCATGGTCAAAAACAACCATACCTTTCATCGTTGCTCTACTCACTAATAATGACAGGTAATTTGAAGGCCCTTTAACCTCATCAGTATTGTTATATTGTGAAATAGCTCCACAGATAACAATCCGAGCATGCATTGCCAATCTTCCTAAAGCAGCATCTAAAATTTCCCCACCAACATTGTCAAAATAGACATCAATTCCTTTAGGGAAATATTCTTTTATTTTTGCTTTAACATCGTCATTTTTATAATCTATAGCCCCATCAAAACCTAAGGTATCAATTAAGTACTTACATTTATCAACTCCACCAGCAATACCAATAACTTTACAGTTTTTAATTTTAGCAATTTGCCCTACAACACTCCCAACAGCACCAGCTGCACCAGAAACTAAAACAGCATCACCTTCTTTAAGCTCACCAACTTTTAAAATTCCGAAATAAGCTGTCATTCCAGGCATTCCAAAAGTTCCTAAATACATGGGTAAAGGTGCTAATGAAGGATCAACTTTATGAAAGCCTTTGCCGTCAGTAACTACATATTGTTGTACACCCGTAATACCATAAACTGAATCACCTACTGTAAATTTAGAATTTCTAGATGCAATTACTTTACCTACACCACCGGCTCTCATTACTTCATCTATTTGAACTGGAGCAATGTAAGACCGTTTGTCATTCATCCATCCTCGCATGGCAGGATCTAATGAAACATACTCACATTTTATTAAAAATTCACCTTCCTTGGGCTCAGGTATCATCGTTTCGACCAATTTCCAAGTATCACTTTTAGGTAAGCCTACAGGCCTTTTTTGCAAAAGTAATTGTTTGTTTTGTGCCATGATTTTTTTGTTTAGATGCTAAAGTTTTGTTTAGAAGTCCCTCCCTTTGGGAAGGGTATAGGATGGGATCAGTCTTTGTACCCAAATTTACGTAATTGTTTGATGTTATTTCGCCAGTTTTTATTCACTTTCACATAGAGTTCTAAGTATATTTTTTTGCTGAAAAATTTTTCTAAATCCCTCCGAGCTTCTGACCCTACACGTTTTAAGCCTGCTCCTTTATGGCCAATAATGATTCCTTTTTGAGAATCTCGTTCTACCATAATTATAGAACGAATTTTAATGATGTTTTTTTCTTCAAAAAATTCTTCGGTATCAATTTCAACCGCATAAGGAATTTCCTTTTTATAGTGGATTAATATTTTCTCACGTATCGCTTCATTTACAAAAAATCGTTCTGGTTTATCGGTCAATTGATCTTTAGGATAAAAAGCTGGTGATTCTGGTAACAGCTCAACTATCTTTTCAAAAATAGTTTCTACATTAAAATTTCGTAAAGCTGATATTGGATAAATTAAAGCATTGGGAACTTTCTCTTGCCAATAGGCAACTTTCTCTTCTACCTCTTCTTGAGATGAAAGGTCAATTTTATTAAGCAATAATAAAACAGGAACTGCTGAGTTGGTAATTTTATTAAAAAAGGCTTCATCTTTTAATTCCCTCTCTCCTATCTCAACCATATAAATTAAAATATCAGCATCCTCAAAGGCCGACTTTACAAAATCCATCATAGAAGCTTGTAATTCATACGCTGGCTTTATAATTCCTGGAGTATCAGAAAATAGAATTTGAAAATCGTCACCATTCACAATTCCTAAAATGCGGTGACGTGTAGTTTGAGCTTTTGAAGTTATAATAGACAATCGCTCTCCAATAAAGGCATTCATCAAGGTTGACTTACCCACATTTGGGTTGCCAATAATATTTACAAAGCCAGCTTTATGTTTTGTCATATAATCAAATTACAACGCAAAGGTATTGTTATTTTACAACAAAGCCCATAATTAGATATAGAATCGTAGTCAGTATTCCTCCAATTAAAGCATAGGGCAATTGTGTTTTTACATGATCAATATGATCACTTGCAGATGCCATTGAAGAAATTATGGAAGTGTCAGAAATAGGCGAACAATGGTCACCAAATACACCTCCACCCAATGTCGCTGCAACAACCATAGTTGGATCCATTTGATGTGCTGTTGCCATAGGGATTGAAATAGCCATCATAATACCAAAAGTACCCCAAGAAGTACCTGTTGAAAATGCAATAACAGAGCTAATTATAAAAATTAATGCTGGCAATAATTCGGGTGTTAACCAGCTTTTAGACCAATCTGCAATAAACTGACCAGTACCTAGCTCTTTACATGCATGATTTATTGCAAATGCCAACACCATTAGCAATGCCAATGGCATAAGTTCGCTAATTCCTTTCAACACTAAATCTACCATTTCATTAGTTCTCATTATACCTTGTGTTCTATACATAATCATCGCAATAAGAATTGAAGAAATCACGGCATACAATACTGATGATGAACCTGACCCCTTACCAAAAGCTTGCGATAAATGATTACCAAAAGAGGTGAAACTTTCAACCTCATTCCAGCCTGTATATGCCAAAAAGAATGGCATCATCAACACCATAGTTGCTAAAGGAATAACCATATTATAAGCTCTAGCCTTGATCCCTTCTTTAGGTTTTAAAGAAGTTATCGTATCAGAAATTAAAGGTTTGGCATTATCATTTAACAATTTACCTGTTTCTTTAGTTCTCTTTTCCGCCTTAGCCATTGGACCAAAATCTTTCTTTGTAACAATCACTAAAAAGACAATAATTATAGCTATAAAAGGATAAAAATTATATTTTATGGATGACAATAACATTGAAAATGGTTGTTCTATACCTTGTGTAAGTAACAAGCCCATAATAAAAGCTCCCCAAGCATTAAAAGGAATAATTATTGAGGTTGGTGCAGAGCTAGAATCAGCGATATAAGCTAATTTCTCTCTCGGAATTTTTAATTTATCGAAAACTGGTCGATAAAGTGTCCCTACCGTTAACGAACTAATACTCGTTTCTACAAATAATAAAATACCTGTGAGTAAAGCCAGAATTTGTATGATTACCCGGCTATATCCTGCTTGTTTTTTTTCAAAATAATCAATTAGAATATTGAGTTTATTTACAAAGCCTTCAACACCTTTTGAGTATTGAATAAAAAGGAGTAATGCTCCTACCAAAGCACTAAAAATAATAGTTCTGGTTTGCCCAGGATCTTGAAAAACATCAACTAAACTATTAATCGCTTCAAGAGTACCTGTAAAAACATTCCAATCATTTATGATTAGCCAAGAAAACCAAATTCCGAATAATAATGAAATATAAACTTGTTTGGTTCTTATTGCAAAAACAATTGCAATTAAAGGAGGTAATACTGATAGGAATCCGTAACTGTCTGTCATAGTTTTTTAGGTATATAAACTGGATAAATATATAAAAACTATCGGACATAAGTTTGTGAAAAATAGTTTTCTATATTATATTGTATCTTTTTAGTTAAAATAGTATTTTCACATCAAAATTATATTACTATAATGAATCTTGGTAAAAAAATAGGATGGGGCATCATTGGTTGTGGCAATATTGCCAATAAATTCGCAAGTGACCTAGCTTTAATAGATGATGCAGAATTGGTAGCTGTAGCATCACGAAGTATGGATAGAGCTTCTGAATTTGCTCAACAACACAACTCAGAGAAAGCTTATGATAGTTATGATGAATTATTTTCTGATGCAAATGTAGATGTTGTTTATATAGCGACACCACACAATTCTCATGCAGAGTTAAGTATTAAAGCAATGGAACATGGCAAACATGTACTCTGTGAAAAACCCTTAGCACTCAATAAAAATGAAGCTTTGGCAATGATTGAGACTTCAAAGCGTACAAACAGATTCTTTATGGAAGGATTGTGGACACGTTTTAACCCAAGTTTAATTGCGATTAAAGAACGGATAGATAATGGAGAAATAGGAGAAGTAGAATATATTCATGCTGATTTTTCTTTTGTATTGACAAGTACTATAAATAGTAGAACATTAGCATTAAGTTTAGGTGGAGGAGCCTTATTAGATATTGGAATTTACCCAACATTTTTGGCGTATTTATTTTTAGGAATCCCAAAAAAGATTATTGCGAAATCAATTTTTCATAAGGAAACCAAATGTGATATAGAAACATCTATGCATTTTAAATATGAGAATGCTAAGGCCGATTTGTATTGTAGTTTTACTTCAGATTCAAGTAAAAAACAAGCATTAATCCGTGGGACTAAAGGTGATATTTTTATTAATAGTCGTTGGCATGTACCACCATCCTTTATGTTGGTTAAAAATTCTAAGAAAAAGACTTTTGAATTGCCACCACTTGGGCTTGGTTTTAGCCATGAAATTCTCGAATGTCATAATTGTTTACGAGCAAATAAAATAGAAAGTGAATTTTGGTCTCATCAAAATAGTTTGGATTTAATTTCTATTTTAGATACAGTCAGAGAGCAAGTAGATTTAAAATATCCACAGGAAAAGTAAACCTATTCTAAATGGATTTAATAGCCAAAAACCTCTTGTCTATTTATATTATACTCTTTTTTAGTATTATAATTCTTGAATTTTAATATTTCTGTACCATACTTTATTACCATGATCTTGTAAGCCAATTTTACCAGTTGTAAATTTCCTAAAAGAATTATTACCTATATTGAATATGGAGAACTAAATTCATTAGAAAAAGATTAAAACACTTTAATGAAATTATTGAAAAAAAAATACTAACTATAAATCACCCATTCACATTTTCAGGGTTATAACCTAAATATGGTACTTTAACCTCTTTAAACACAATACCATTCTCTTCTAATTCTTTTAAAATAGGCTCATAAACCTCTTTAGTAATTGGCAATTGCACCCCTGGAGTTGTAATGTCACCATTTAGAATTTTTAAGGTTGCAATTGCGACAGGTAATCCAACAGTTTTTGCCATAGCCGTATAGGTTTGATCTTCACCAACTACTACCATACTTGATTCTATTTGATGTTTTTCACCTTTATATTCGTATCCAAACTTATGCTGCATTACAATCATATCTTTATCTTCTTCTTCTAATGTCCAGCTATCCATTAATATTTTTTGCAAAATTTGTGCTGGTGTCGCATCTTTTAACCCTATTTTTTTAGTCTGACTAAAGATATCAAGCTCAACCAACTTCTCCCAAACAACATCATCTTGATCTATTTTAAGATAAGAGCGTAATTTTAATTCTACCGAATCATTGGGATTATATGCCAAAAAAGAATTGGTGAAATCACGAAAAGACATATGTTCTGAGCCTTCTACTATATAGCTATCATCAGTCATACCCAATTGTACAAACATATTCCAAGCTCTAGAAAAACCAATTTTACGTATGGTCCCTCTATACAAAGTCAAGATATCTTCCAAGCCATAAATTTTACGGTATTTTAGTGAATCTCTATTCGCATAGGCTTCAAACTTACCATTTCCGTTTACATGTAAAATTTCAGTCCGTCTAAATAATTTATGATAAGGAATGTATTTATAAGTACCTTCTTGAATGAATTTTGCAGCACCACCTTGTCCTGCCAACACTACATTTCTAGGATTCCAAGTAAATTTATAATTCCATAGATTTGTATCACTTTCAGGTGCAACCAAACCACCTGTAAAAGATTCAAAAAGCAACAATTTAGCATCCTTATCTTCACGAATTTTATCAATAACTTTCATCGCACTCATATGGTCGATACCAGGATCTAAACCAATTTCATTCATAAAAACTAGGCCTTGCTTTTTCACATCTATATCTAAGGCTTTCATCTCAGTAGAAATATACGATGCCGTCACCATACTTTTTTTATAGGTTACACAATCTTTTGCTACTTCAATATGAAAACGAGCTGGTAACATTGAAATTACAATAGTTGCTTCTTGAATTGCCTCTGCTCTAGCTTTAGCTTCAAAAACATCTAAAGTGATAGCCTTACCATTACTATGACCATTAATTTTAGATTGAGCCATTTCAAGTGTAAGGTCTGCTACAATAACTTGTAGATTCTCTTCAATAGATTTATCTAATAAATACTTTATCAATGATGCTGATGAACGACCAGCACCAATTATTAAAATTTTTCTCATTTGTTAATTTTATTTAAAATAAATTTAGCTTTGATTACATCTGTAGCGTCTATTTGAAGCCTATATTCTTCTGAGAAACCAATTGTATTCATGTTCTCATCTGCAATGAAACTCTTTATCCCTTCACTTTCTAGTTTCCCTTTTACAATTTGCAGTTCATATAAAACCCTTGAATTAAGCACAGTAACCAATTTCATGTTTTAATTTTTTAATAGTATAAATTTAAGTCATATTTTTACATTGACAAAATGAATTCAAATGAAGAATAGAAACTTAATAATTACGTCAATTCTAGGAGCTTTAGCTATAATTCTAGGAGCTTTTGGAGCACATGCATTAAAAGAAAAACTGGATATAGATGCATTAAAAAGTTTTGAAACAGGTGTACGCTATCAAATGTATCATGTAATTGTTCTCCTTTTTATAAATACTTATTCAGGTTTCTCATCAAAAACAAAAAATACAATCAGTTGGCTGTTCTTTATAGGGATTTTATTTTTTTCTGGTTCAATTTATGCAATAACAGCTGGAGGTATTGATCCAAAATCAATTTGGTTTATTACACCATTGGGCGGATTACTATTTATTTTTGGTTGGCTTTTAATGCTTATAAACTTCAATAAAAAGAAGTGATTTTAGTACAATATTTTTTTACGCAAACGTTTTCGTTACAAATAATTTTACTTAATTTTGTCGAAATTTTTAATTAAACCTTAAATGGAAGAATTAGCTCAACCTACAAACCATACTGTAGAAAATTACGGAATAAAGAATGCAACTGTACACTGGAATCTTGATCCTGAAGAATTAACGAATATTTGTGTTGAAAAGAACCTAGGTAAGATTGCGAAGTCTGGTGCTTTGATGGTAAATACTGGTGAGTTCACTGGACGCTCTCCACTTGATAGATTTATCGTTAAAGATCATATTACTAAGGATAAGGTTTGGTGGGGCGATATTAACATTCCGTTTGAAGAGGATAAATTTGACCAACTATACAACAAGGTTGTTGCTCACCTTTCAAATAAAGAATTATATGCAAGAGATTCTTATGCTTGTGCTGCTGAAAACTATAGAATAAATATCAGAATAATTTCAGAATTACCTTGGTCAAGCTTATTTGCTTATAATATGTTTTTAAGGCCTGATGAAAATGAACTTAAAAACTTCAAGCCAGAATGGACAATACTTCAAGCCCCTAGCTTTATGGCTGTTCCTTCAAAAGATGGTACTCGACAACATAATTTTGCCATATTAAATTTCAGTAAAAAAATTGCTCTTATTGGCGGAACTGGTTATACTGGAGAAATAAAAAAAGGTATTTTTTCTGCCTTAAACTTCATCTTACCAGTAGAGAAAGAAACTTTACCTATGCATTGTTCTTCAAACGTAGGAGAAAATGGTGAGACAGCTATATTTTTTGGTTTATCTGGCACTGGTAAAACCACATTATCTGCCGATCCAAAAAGAAGATTAATTGGAGATGATGAGCATGGGTGGACAAAAGATAATGTCATTTTTAACTTTGAAGGTGGCTGTTACGCCAAAGTCATTGACTTATCTAAAGAGAACGAACCTGATATTTACAATGCTATCAGACCAGGTGCATTACTTGAAAATGTAGTTTGTAAACCAAACACAGACGAAGTTGATTTCACAAATACTTCTATTACTCAAAATACGAGAGTTAGTTACCCAATACATCATATCAATAATATTCAAATACCTTCATTGGCAGGTAACCCAAAAAATATATTCTTTTTAACTGCTGATGCTTTTGGTGTTTTACCTCCAATTTCTAGATTATTACCCAATCAAGCTGCCTATCATTTTATTTCTGGCTACACTGCTAAAGTTGCTGGCACAGAAGCTGGGGTTACAGAACCTGTCCCTTCATTTTCAGCTTGTTTCGGAGCTCCGTTTATGCCGCTACATCCTGCAAAATATGCAGAAATGTTAAGCAAAAAAATGAAAGATTCTAATGTTAGTGTTTGGCTAGTAAATACAGGATGGACAGGAGGCCCTTATGGAATTGGCACTCGAATGAAATTAAAATATACTAGAGCAATGATTAATGCTGCTTTAAATGGAGATTTAGGTAAATATTGTTATGAAGATTATCATATTCATTCAGTTTTTGGAGTTGCTCAACCAAGAAAATGCCCTGGAGTACCTACTGATGTATTAAGTCCGAAAACAACATGGAACAATGACGAAGCTTATTATAAAATGGCTTTTAAATTGTCTAATGCTTTTAGAGAAAACTTTAATAAATTTGAAATGTCAGCAAATGAAGAAATTCGAAGAGGTGGTCCACAAAGGTTTGGGTTTTAATCAATCCTAAAACTCCCTAAACGCATCTTATATTTTTTCTGAGCAAATTGAAAATACTGGTATAGCTTATAATTGACTTCTAGTCCATAATCAATATGAGGCTGAAAATCTATTATATTTTCATAGATACTCGCATCATATCTAGAAAGGTTTCTAGCTCTATTGTTCCATTCACTTACATACACTCTATTTTTTGATTCAAGTGTACTGACCGAATAGTAGCTCATAGGTTTTGCCATTGCTAAATAGCTAGTAAAACCAATATCTAAAATTATGATTTCATACTCTAAACTATCATTAGCTATTCTAACAGGTTCTTCTTTTGTAGCTATAGCTTTTTTAGGTGTACTACAGCTAAACACCAAAAGGCTTAAAATAGCAACTATATAAATTAAATTTTTCATGTCAAATGATTTATATAAATATATACAAAGAGTATTCCAAAGTTAATGAAAATAATGATACTTATGGCTGAGCGGACAATCTAAACATTAAAATTCTAATTTCAACTGCACTTCAACCTTAGCCTCTTTCTTTTTTTTAGGATTGGTATTTAAATTTGTCAAAGACAAACCTAATAACCTTACTGAATTTTGCATCTTTTCTTGATACAATAATTGCTTAGCAACATCAAGAAATATATCTTTGTCACTAATAAAATAAGGCATTGTTTTACTTCGGGTTTGTAGTGTAAAATCACTATACTTTATTTTTAAGGTGATTGTTTTACCTGAAATTTTAGGCTTTTGAAGTCGTTTTTCTAGCTCAGAAGCTATCTGCTCTAGCTTTTCAATCATGTAAATTTCTGAAGTAAGGTTGGTATGAAAAGTATGTTCAGCTGCAACTGATTTTCGTACTCTATCCGTTTTAACCTCACTATTATGAATACCTCTTACAATTTGATAATAATGCTTACCCGATTTTTTAAAATACTGTGTTAAAAACTCTAAAGACTTTGTTTTTAAATCCTTCCCTGTAAATATCCCTAAATTATACATTCTTGCTGCGGTGACCTTACCTACTCCATAAAATTTTTTGATGTCTAATTTTTCTAAAAAAGGAATTACTTCTTCAGGGGCTACTGTTTTTTGTCCGTTAGGCTTATTAATATCAGAAGCTATTTTAGCTACAAATTTATTAATAGAAATACCTGCCGAGGCATGCAAACCTAACTCATCAAAAATACGCTGTCTAATTTCTTTAGCAAGAATAGTTGCTGAAGAAAAATTCTTTTTATTATGAGTAACATCTAAATAAGCTTCATCTAAAGATAAAGGTTCAACCAAATCAGTATACTCAAAAAAGATCTTACGTATGGCTTTTGAAATTTCGCTATAACGCTCAAAACGAGGTTTTACAAAAATTAAGTGTGGACAATTTCTTCTAGCCATTACCCCACTCATAGCTGACCTGACACCAAATTTACGAGCTTCATAACTTGCAGCAGAAACCACACCACGCTTACCTTCACCTCCAACAGCAAGAGGCTTCCCTCTTAACTCTGGATTGTCTAGTTGCTCTACCGAAGCATAAAAAGCATCCATATCTACATGGATTATTTTACGAAGAGGTTGAATTTCATTCACTTTATAAAATTACAAAAATAGACTGACAACATCTTAAAAAAAGTGACTTCACAATAAAAGTAAGTTGTAAATCCAAATAATAAAATGAAGGATTAATAACGTCTTTCATGTTTAGCTACAATTTATTAAAATTTGGCTAAGTTTTATTTTGAAAATTACATTTCTAAATTTTAACAACAAAGACCTAACAGGTTTTGAAAATCTGTTAGGTCTTTATTAAATTTCACTCTCTCCTTTTTTGGAATGGTTGTGAGTACCTATACTACACCTTGAGCCAACATAGCATCTGCTACCTTAACAAAACCTGCAATATTTGCACCTTTTACATAATCAACAGAACCATCTTCATTAGTTCCATATTTTAAACAAGCCGCATGAATATCAGCCATTATTTGCTTCAATTTTGCATCTACTTCCTCTCTTGTCCAATTGTAACGCAATGAATTTTGACTCATTTCTAAACCAGAAACCGCAACTCCTCCAGCATTAGAGGCTTTACCTGGAGCAAATAAAATCTTACTTTCATGAAATGTAGTAATTGCCTCTGGTGTACATGGCATATTTGCACCTTCACTTACACAAGTACATCCATTAGCAACTAAAGTTTTAGCTGCATTTCCATCCAATTCATTTTGTGTTGCACAAGGCAATGCAATATCACATTTTTCTACCCATGGTTTTTCTCCTGCTACAAATTTCGCATTTGGATATTGTGCTACATATTCTTTAATTCTTCCTCTCTTTACGTTCTTTAAATCCATCACAAATGCCAATTTATCGGCATCAATCCCTTCAGCATCATAAATATAGCCTGAAGAGTCAGACATTGTAACCACTTTACCTCCTAATTCTATCACTTTCTCAGCAGCATATTGAGCTACATTACCAGATCCTGAAATAGATACTATCTTCCCGTCAAATGAATCATTCTTTGTTGTTAGCATATTTTGTGCAAAATACACATTACCGTAGCCTGTTGCTTCAGGTCTAATTAAAGAACCTCCCCAAGTAGCACCTTTACCTGTCAATACTCCAGTAAATTCGTTACGTAATTTTTTATACTGTCCAAATAGGAATCCAATTTCACGCCCTCCTACTCCAATATCACCAGCAGGCACATCTGTATTCGCTCCAATATGGCGACTTAATTCACTCATAAAAGCATGACAAAAACGCATAATTTCATTGTCTGATTTTCCTTTCGGATTAAAATCAGAACCTCCTTTTCCTCCACCCATTGGCAAAGTTGTTAAAGAATTTTTAAACACTTGCTCAAAAGCTAAGAATTTTAAAATACTCATATTTACTGTTGGATGAAACCTTAAACCTCCTTTATATGGTCCAATGGCTGAATTCATTTGAATACGATAACCTCTATTTACTTGAATTTCTCCACTATCATCAACCCAAGTCACTCTAAATGTAATTACTCTTTCTGGCTCAACCATTCTTAACAGAATATTTTTACCATGATAAATGTCTTTAGAAACGATATAAGGGATTACAGTTTCAGCAACTTCCAACACTGCTTGTAAAAATTCAGGCTCTTGATGATTACGTTCTTTCACCAAGTCCATAAATGCATTTATTTTTGATTTCATGTCTTATTAATTTATTGTTTTTTATTCGTCATTTCGAGACTTATTAAGCATCCATTACTTAGT
>JAMONB010000111.1 GCA_027066745.1 Flavobacteriaceae bacterium | reverse complement strand
TTTGGACAAACTTTTTAGAACCAATCGCTTTATCTGTACTATTTGTGCCTTTTAAAATCTCATCTAAAATAATAAAATAGCTCTCTGATTTTATCTCTTCTACAATAAATTTTAAACGTTTTAACTCCGAAAAAAAATACGATTCATCATCTGCTAAAGAATCTGTTGTTCGCATACTGGTAATCAATTTTATTGGCGAATATTCAAATTTTTCTGCACAAATAGGTAATCCCATATTTGCCATAACGATAGCTAAAGAAACGGTGCGTAAAAAAGTACTTTTTCCTGCCATATTCGCTCCTGTAATGATAAAAAATTGCTGATTCTCTATCTTAAAATCATTGTCTATACGTTTTTTTACTTTTAATAGCGGATGCCCTAATTGGCTAGCATTGATTACGTTTTTATCCCTATTTATTGTAGGAAAAATATAATCAGGATGATTAAATGCTACATTGCCTAATGAATTTTGAGCATCGAAAAAAGCAATGACTTCAAACCAATTCTCAACCTTATCAGCATAACTGTTAATCCATTGTTCCACCTTATAGGCTTGTTTGACGTCTCTTAAAAAAAATGCATTCCAAAAAACGGCAATGAGTAAATTATTCCGTTGATCTAAAGCATCCAATACCTTAGAAAAAGAAGCGAATATTGTAGATGCTTTTTTATTTTCCGTTTGAATGATTTCCTGCTTTTCTTTTAATAATTGAGCATTAAACGTAGTCGTTTCTATTTCATGTAATAATTTATGGTATTGCTTAAAAGTGTCTTTGGCTTTATCTGCATCTTTATAAATGGTATTTACTCTTTTAAAATAGATACTCGAAACTCCTAGTCCTACAAAAAACCAAACAACAAGTATATTAAAATTTACATACTGAAAACTTACCAAAGCAATCAATACCACAGAAATTATTGAAAAAACAAGAGGTAAATACGATACTGACTTTGAAAAAACTGGGGTGTAATTATGTATCCAATCTACAATTATTTTTGCAGGGTGCTGTACTTTCACTAGGCTTGCTATAGCAGAAAAATGCTGTCTCCATGTTGGGTTTTTAGCCAACTCTTTTATGGCTTCTTGATTGTTTTCTATACCCGAAATAGTATTTGCTGTGAGCCTCTTAGAGAGTTCTACTTTCCCTTCGTGTGTCGCTGTCCTATTGATGTATTGAAATAACGATCCTCTACCAAACAAATCAATATCATAACTATAAAAATGTGTGGGGTCTTTAAATTCATCACCTTCATTTAAGGATAAATAATCACCTTGTAAAATGGAAATTTCATTGGTGTTTATATCCAATAACTTTTTAGAAATATCTCTTTTGTACTGTAAATCGGTATGCCTAGAAACGAGATAGAGAAATAAAATAAAACCTAGCACGCCAATGGCAACCATTATTTGAGCATTTCCAAAAAAGAAATACAAGCCAAATACGATGGCTAAAAAAATGACTAAGCGAATTAAACTTGATGTTGCTAATCTCTTTTTTATAGCAGACAGCTCTTGTTCAAAACGGTCTTTTTCGCTTGTGTAAAATTCTAGTGGTTTTTGCATTAATTTAATGTTTCTATAATTTTTAACACACCCCTAACCCCTCTCACGATAGGAAATAGGTGACCTCATTAATAATTTGATATTCCGCCTTTAAGGCTAAATACTTTTAAGTTTGGGTACGCTGCTTTTATCTGTTGTGTGGCTGTATAACTTGAAATGCCTTGTTGACAAACAATAACGTATTCATCTTTAGCAATAAATTTAAATTGCTTGACTTTTAAATTGGATAAGGGGACTTTTTTACGAACAGCAAAAGGTAATTTCACTTCAATATCTTCAATGACCGAGATAAGGTGTAAACTTCTTGATGCTTCGCCAAATGCCAATTTTTTACGTAACTCTTCACCTGAAATTAACCATTCTTCTTTTTGTATTTCGCAACTAGCATCGTAATAATTTTCTTTTTTGAATAGTTCGGAGATTCTTCGCTTTCGCTCTGAATGACAAGTATCAACAGACTTTAGTTTTATTTTATGCTGTGTATTCTCTAAACTATTGTAAATTAATAGTTGGTTTATTAAAGGTTTACCAATACCTGTAACTATTTTCAAGACTTCATTGGCTTGCATCAATCCGATAATTCCTACAATAGTATTCATGGTTCCTATTTCAGAACAATTGGGAATAGCTTCGGTCGAAATTTCAGGAAAAGCATCACGTAAGTTGCTGCTAGAAACATTTTTTGGTAGCTTTACATTAAAGCTAGAAACATAACCATCAAATTTATAGAGCGATCCGTAGATTAGTGTTTTGTCTTGTAAAACACAGGCATCATTCAGTAAGTATTTTGTAGGGAGACTATCGGTACAGTCTAACACAAAATCCGTTTTTTGAATGGTTTTTAATACATTTAATTTTGTAATTGCTTTGGTACTAAAACTTGTTTTTACAAAAGGAGAAATCGTTTTAATATGTGCGGCTAACACTTCTGATTTTAGCTTCCCTACTGCTGAAGTTTTATAAAAAACTTGTCGGTGTAAATTACTAGCATCTACGCTATCAAAATCTATCAAATGAATATTACCAATGCCACTAGCTGCCAAATATACTGCTGCAATACTCCCTAAACCTCCACAACCCACAACAATTACCTTGGTCTGCAATAGCTTTTGCTGACCTTCTTCACCGATTTCAGCAAGGGTGGTTTGACGTTTGTAAAGTTGTTGTTTTGTAATTTTCATTGGTTGTTGAAATTCTTCGCTATACTCTGAACGATAGAGTTATGAGACAAAGATACGTATTGTTACACGGAGATTTGCAGAATTTTGCTGTCATTAATAGATCTGAGTATTCAGGGTGAAGAGTATCAATGAAATTTTAGAGATTCTTCCGCTCTCGTTCCTCGTTTGTCTGAATGACACTATTCTATTTTAATTTTAGAAGAATTATTTCTTTTCCTTTTTCATTTAATAAAATAAGTTCATCAGTAATAATATAATAATCGCTTAACTTTTCTAAATGTCTAAAATATTGGTTATCCCCAAATCCATACACGGTTGCTGCACGTTGCCATTGTAGTAATTCTTTAATAATTTCCTTTTTTGTTTGGGTTTTTTGTTGGATAATT
>JAMONB010000110.1 GCA_027066745.1 Flavobacteriaceae bacterium | reverse complement strand
TATATAGATAACGCTTCGGTTACCTATAAGATAAGTATTGACCATATAGAAGGTGTTTTAAGTGATAATGAGATATATCTAAAAGATAATAAACTAAATTTAATTCACGATTTAAAACAAGATGATTATACTTTTTTAGCTACTGGAGAAGGAAGCTATTCAGATAGGTTTATGCTACAGTTTACAAATAGCACTTTAGAAGTTGAAGGTGTAGATGTAAATAATGACTTTATCATCATTAATGAAGAGAGTCGTTTTTTGATTAAATCGAACACTATTATCAATCAAGTTAAGATTTATGATATTACTGGCAGATTGTTAATTGATAATAGACCTTTTGATAATAAATTGAATGTCAATACCCAAAATATTAGAAAGGGAACAATATTGATAATAAATACTACTTTTGAAAATGGAGCTGAAATAAGTAAAAAGGCTATTAAATTTTAAATGGCTTTAATAGTACCGTAAATTTTTCTTTACCATTTGAAACCCTCATGTTTTTTTCTGAATAATCTTGTGTTTTTATAGTGTATTGTGTTATAGGCTCAATACAAATCATATTTTCAACCTCAGTCCATAACATAAAATTATTAAAACCTTCAGTGGTAAGTTCTAGTCCGTAATTGCCATTGAAGAGAGATAATTTATTTTGATGAAGAATAGGAAAAGCATTACTACCTGCTTTTAAAATATCGGCAATTGTGATTTTTTGATTATTTACACTGCAATAAGCAATGTTTTTCCCTTTGATATTAAATGCAGGGTGGTAGCCAAACATAAATGGCATTCCTTTTTCTGATTCAATTTTGAATTGAATTTTTAAGGAATCATTACTAAGGGTAAACTTTTTTGTAAAATTAAAATCATAAGACCAAAAAACTTCTTTTTTTGTTGATTTACTTGGGTATTTAGGGTTATTAATTTTTGTATTTTTTAAATAATGTTTTTTAAAAGTTGCATTAATCCTATCATTTTTCAACAAAGTATAATCAAGGTTTCTTAACAAGCCATGTTGATCTTGAATGCACTCTCCTTTCGGTGTTGATACTTTAAAGTTATTTGCTTGAGTAGATCCAACTATCGGAAACATCTCTGTATCAGAATGATCCCAGCCTAAATCTTCTTTTGGGTGAATAAATTCTATGTCAAATTTTTGGTAGCTTACCAGCTCACCATTATTAATGACAACCTGAGATTTCCGGTTAGGACTCAATAATACAACACTATTAAGCATTTTTTTATTTAATTCAGTTTATACAATAACTTCATAGTCTCTAATTCATTCAAAAGTTCTTGAGATATTCTAACTTTTGAGCTTCTACTAGGCATTTGTAATTTTATTTTTTCTTCTACATCATAGACCACAAAATTCAAAATATCTTTGCCTTCGTGGTTCTTTAATAATTCTTCAATAGTATTAATTTTAGCATCATTTAATTCTAAGATGTTTAGCTGTAGTGTTAATTTATTGGCCAACACTTCTAAGACTTCTTGCAACATTTGAATGTTGTTAAATTGTATTCTGACATCACCTTCACGCCATCCTTTACGGACAGATATTCGAATATGTAAAAATGAATTTGGAATTAGAAAATGTTTGAATCGTAAATAATCTTCACCAAACATTCTAAATTCATGAGATTCAGAATAATCTTCAACAATAAATGAAGCCCAGCCTTTTCCGTTTTTAGAAATACGATGTTGTACGTCAGTAACAATACCTCCAATAGTTAAATCTTTATCTAAAAGTTGTGTCAAATCATTAAACACTTTAATTGGAGCATTGCAAAAATATTTCATTTCAGTTTTAAAATCATCTAAAGGATGTCCAGAGATATAAATACCTACAACTTCTTTCTCTTTAGCTAGTTTTTCCATGATACCCCATGGTTCACAATAAGGAATCGTAGGTTCTTCAAATTTGACTTCAGAAGCTTCCCCAAATAGAGAAACTTGTGATGAATTGGCATTTTCTTGAAATTTATTTCCAAAACGAATGGCTCTTTCAATAAAAGTTACATTTCTATCGTCTAACTCAAAATATTGAGCTCTGTGTGTATCAGAAAAAGAATCAAAACCACCTGATAAAACTAACCCGTCAAAAGCTTTTTTATTGGTAGATCTTAAATTTACACGTTTTGCCATATCGAAAATAGAAGTAAAAGGGCCATTTTTTTTACGTTCTTCAACAATAGCTTCAACAGCTCCAGCTCCAACGCCCTTTATAGCTCCCATTCCAAAACGTATGGCTCCTTCTTTGTTTACCGCAAATTTGTAGAATGATTCATTGACATCAGGTATCAATACTTCAATACCTGAACGCTTACATTCATCCATAAAGAAAGAAACCGATTTGATGTCATTCATATTGTTTGACAGTACGGCTGCCATGTATTCAGCAGGATAATGGGCTTTTAAATAGGCCGTTTGATAGGCGATATATGCGTAGCAAGTAGAATGTGATTTATTAAAAGCATAAGCAGCAAAGGCTTCCCAATCTTTCCATATTTTTTCTAAAATATCTTCAGGATGACCATTTTTGATTCCACCAGCAATAAATTTTGGTTTTAATTTTTCTAGCAGAGCAAAAATCTTCTTACCCATGGCTTTACGTAAACCATCAGCTTCACCTTTGGTAAAACCAGCCAATTTTTGCGATAATAACATGACCTGCTCTTGGTAGACTGTAACCCCATAAGTTTCTTTTAGGTATTCTTCCATTTCTGGAAGGTCATATTCAATGGCTTCAATACCATGTTTACGCTGTATGAATAATGGAATGTATTCCATTGGTCCAGGACGGTACAAGGCATTCATAGCTATTAAATCTGCAAATTCAGTAGGCTTTAAAGCCTTCATGTGTTTTTGCATACCTACCGATTCGTATTGAAAAATACCTACCGTTTCGCCACGTTGGAAAAGCTCATAAGTTTTAACATCATCTAAGGGGAATTCATCAGGATCTAAAACCTTTCCATGTAAGGCTTTGATGATTTTAACAGCATCTTTAATTAATGTCAGTGTTTTTAAACCTAAGAAATCCATTTTTAATAGACCAGCATCTTCAACTACATTATTATCAAATTGAGTAACATACAAGTCTGAACCTTTGGCTACGGCAACAGGAATCAAATTGGTAATATCTTCAGGGGTAATAATGACACCACAAGCATGTGTTCCAGTGTTTCTAACTGATCCTTCTAATGCTAATGCTTGTTTGATAGTTTGGGCCTCAATATCTTGACCTTCTGCTAAATTTCTGATTTCATTGATCAGTAATTTCTCTTCACTTCGTAGAGCAGAAATCTTAGAAATACTTTTTTCATCGTCTCCAAAAATTGTAGCTAATTTGGTGTTAGGGACTAGTTTTGAAATTCTATCAGCATCCTGTAAAGGTAAGTCTAATACGCGAGCAGTATCTCTAATTGAAGATTTAGCAGCCATAGTGCCATAAGTAATAATTTGGGCGACTTGGTTGGCTCCATATTTATCAATGACATAATCGATAACGCGTTGACGACCTTCATCGTCAAAATCGATATCAATATCAGGTAGAGATACTCGATCAGGATTTAAAAATCGCTCAAAAAGTAGATCATATTTTATAGGATCAATATTGGTAATTTTCAAACAGTAAGCAACAACTGATCCAGCAGCTGAACCACGGCCAGGGCCTACAGAAACATCCATTTCTCTAGCCTTGGCAATAAAGTCTTGTACAATTAAAAAATAACCAGGGTAGCCTGTATTCTCAATAACACTTAATTCAAAATCAATCCTTTCTTTAGTAGTGTCATCTAATTCTCCATAGCGGTTTTTGGCACCTTCAAAAGTGAGGTGTTTTAAATAAGCATTTTCACCTCTTACACCACCATCTTCAGCATCTTTTGGGTCTGTAAATTTTTCAGGGATATCAAATTTTGGAAGTAAAACATCTCTAGCTAACGTGTAAATTTCAATTTTATCTACAATTTCTTGGGTGTTTATGATGGCTTCAGGAGTTTTTCGAAACAATTGCTTCATTTCGTCTTGACTCTTAAAGTAGTATTCATCATTTGGCATGCCAAATCTGAATCCGCGACCTCTTCCTTTAGGTGTAGCTATTTTTTCTCCATCTTTTACACAGAGTAAAATGTCATGAGACTCAGCATCAGACTTATTGATATAGTATGTGTTATTGGCAGCTACTATTTTTATTTGATGCTTTTTAGAAAACTCTAACAGTACTTTATTGACATGAGCTTCGTTTTCTTGTTTGTGATTGTTGAGTTCAATATAGAAATCATCTCCAAAGGTGTTTTTCCACCAAAGTAAGGCATCTTCAGCTTGCTTTTCACCAATATTTAATATTTTACTAGGAATTTCTCCATAGATATTCCCACTTAAAACAATAATATCTTCTTTGTATTTTTCAATGATGCTACGGTCAATTCTTGGTACATAATAGAAACCCTCTATATATGCTGTAGATGACATTTTAGCTAAATTATGATACCCATTTTTGTTTTTAGCCAGCATAACAATTTGATAGCCATTGTCTTTAACCGATTTGTTTTTGTGGTCTTCACAAACATAAAATTCACAACCCACAATAGGTTTAATTTGATGTTCGGCTGTTTTATTGCTATTTAAAACTTCTTTTACAAAATTAAAAGCACCCATCATATTGCCTGTGTCTGTCAAGGCTAATGCAGGCATTTGATTACTTACCGCAGATTGCACTAAATTTTTAATACTAGAAGTAGATTGTAATATAGAAAATTGTGAATGATTATGTAAATGTGAAAAAGAATGGTTTTTAGTATCAATGTCAGGTGAAGTATTTATATCTTCACTAGTACCTTCAGTTTTTTCGAGTTTATTTTTAAGTTTTTTACTTTCCTTTTTTAGATTGATGTGTTTTAAGCCAATCAATTGAATCTCTTGTGGATTTTCAATTGAAAAATTCTTAAAATAATCAGGAGCTACATCTAATTCTTCTTTGGTAAAAGATTGTTTTCTTATCAGTTCAAAAAAGCATCTTGTTGTCGCTTCAACATCAGCCGTAGCATTATGTGCTTCAGCAAAAGGAGTATTAAATAAATGCTGATGTAATTCTGTTAAAGTGGGTAGTTTAAATTTACCGCCTCTACCACCTGGTATTTGACATAATGTAGCTGTTTTTTCAGTACAAGTGTCTAATGTAGGTAAGTTGTTAAGTTCTGTGTCAATTTCTTTTCTGTAAAATTCACAGCCCATAATATTCAGGTCAAATTTCACATTTTGACCAACTACAAAAGTGGTTTTTGATAAAGCGTCATTAAAATAGCTTAGAACGTCTTCTAATTTCTCTCCTTTTTCTTGAGCCAATTCAGTTGAAATACCATGAATCTGTTCCGCATCATAAGGGATGTTAAAACCATCGGGTTGAATTAAATAATCATGACTTTCAATAAGTTTTCCTAATTCATCATGTAATTGCCATGCGATTTGAATACACCTGGGCCAATTGTCAGTATCGCTAATTGGAGCCTTCCATTTTTTAGGCAAACCAGTAGTTTCGGTGTCAAATATTAAATACATGAATTGATGAAATTATAGGAATATAATAAAGAATAAAAGTACTCTTTTAATCAATGCTGAAAATCAGAAATAACTTCTTTTTATTAACAGTCGTTAATAATGTTAAGAGTAGTTTTAGTGAAAATAATGACATGTTTTTGTGGACGTTAATTAATATTCTAATATCTTTGAGAATCAACTTAAACCCTGATTATGCATTAGAGAATCGTAATGAGATTTGAAAGTATAATAAAATATGATTTTTTAGTAGTTTTATCGTGGCACCGCTACGGTTAAACTTCAAAAGTAAGTAAACGCTATATTTTGAAGTAGTTTCAAGGCGTAATAGTTTTTCTAATGCATAATCAGGGTTAAATCTAAAACTTTCCTCCATGAAGAAAACAATCCTTTTTTTTAGCCTTTTTACACTTTATTTTATTGCCAATTCACAATCTATTATTGATAGTGTGCCTTTTGTCAATATTGGACCAACAATTATGAGTGGACGAGTGGTTGATTTAGATGTGAACCCTAATAATCCAACAGAGTTTTATGTGGCTTATGCTTCAGGAGGTTTGTGGTATACCAATAATAACGGAACTTCTTTTACTGCGATAACAGAAAATGCACCAACGCAAAATATGGGTGATGTTGCTGTAGATTGGAAGAATGGAACCATTTGGATAGGTACAGGAGAGAGTAATTCATCACGTTCTTCTTATTCAGGTATTGGTGTTTTGAAAAGTACAGATAAAGGTAAAACTTGGACAAACATTGGACTGAAAGATTCACATCATATTGGAAGAGTGGTTATCAATAAAGAGAATTCTGATGAGGTTGTGGTTGGTGCAATCGGTCATTTATACACTCCAAATACTGAGCGAGGAATTTTTAAAACAAAAGATGGTGGGGTAACCTGGAAGAATACATTGTTTATAGATGAAAATACTGGAATTATTGATGTTAGTGTTTCGCCTACAAATCCGAATATTATGTATGCAGCCTCTTGGGAGCGTAATAGAAAAGCATGGAATTTTGATGGTGATGGTCAGCATTCAGCAATTTATAAAAGTAATGATGGTGGAGATTCATGGTCGAAAATAACAGCTGGATCTAATGGTTTTCCTTCTAATAAAGGAATCGGACGTATTGGTTTGTCTGTTTACAATAATGATGTGATTTATGCAGTGTTAGACAATCAAAACAGAAGACCAAAAAAGAAAAAAGATAAGAGTGATAAACTCCAAAAGGATGATTTTAAAGTTATAAGTATTGAAGATTTTTCTAAACTAAATGATAAAAAATTAAACACCTATTTAAAGGATAATGGTTTTGATAAAAAACATTCTGCCAAATCAGTTAAATCAGGGATCAAAAAAAATGAAATCAGACCTATTGATTTAGCTACCTATTTTGAAGATGCCAATTCATTATTATTTGACACTCCAGTTATTGGTGCAGAAGTGTACAAATCTACAGACGGTGGTAAAAGCTGGAAAAAAACGCATCAAGATTTCTTGGATGATTTGTACTATTCTTATGGCTATTATTTTGGTATTATTGGGGTAAATCCTGCGAATGAAACTGAAATTTATATCGGAGGCGTTCCGTTATTAAAATCTGAAGATGGAGGAAAAACATTTGCTTCAATCGGTAAAGAAAATGTGCATGGTGATCATCAAGCATTATGGATTAACCCTAAACAAGAAGGGCATATTATAAATGGAAATGATGGAGGGGTTAATATTACTTATGATGATGGAAAAAACTGGCTTAGAAATAATGCACAAGCAGTAGGGCAGTTTTATGCAGTTAATGTTGATAATGCAGCACCATACAATGTCTATGGAGGTTTACAGGATAATGGGGTTTGGTTTGGGTCAAGTACATATAAAGCGTCTAAAAGTTGGAATAATAGTGGTAATTATCCTTATAAAATGATAGGTTGGGGTGATGGTATGCAAGTGCAAATTGACAATAGAAATAATAATGTTGTTTACTCTGGTTCTCAGTTTGGGTATTATTATCGTTACAATTTAAAAACTAAAAAAAGGTTGAATATTCATCCAATGCATGAATTAGGAGACTTGCCTTATCGTTACAATTGGCAAACGCCAATATTGTTATCTCCACACAATCAAGATATTTTATATATGGGAGCTAATAAGTTATTACGCTCTATGGATGAAGGTGAAAGTTTTAAAGAGATCTCAGGTGATTTAACTACAGGAGGCAAAAAAGGGAATGTACCCTTTGGGACGTTAACAGTTATTTCTGAGAGTCCGTTAAAATTTGGAATGATTTATACAGGTAGTGATGATGGGTATGTTTGGCTGACTAAAGATGGAGGTAGTAGCTGGACAAAAATTTCAGATAATTTACCACAAGGATTATGGGTGTCTAGAATAATTGCTTCTCAATATCAAAAAGATAGAGTTTATCTAACGCTTAACGGATATAGAAATGATGATTTTAAACCTTATGTTTTTTTAAGTGAAGATAAAGGGAAAACATGGAAAAGTATTAGTAGTAATTTACCAAATTATCCTGTAAATGTGATTAGAGAAGATTCTGTTGATGAAAATATATTGTATTTAGGTACTGATAATGAGGTGTTGGTTAGTTTTGACAAAGGAGAAAACTGGCAGGCGTTTACAAAAGGAATTCCGAAAATTGCAGTACATGATTTGGTGATACAAGAGCGAGAAAAAGACTTAATTGTAGGTACACATGGTCGTTCAATCTACAAAGCAAATATAGCCGTATTACAACAATACAATACCATAAAAGATAAGACTATTTCGATTTTTGAATTTAAAAAAGTAAAACACTCTTCTAGATGGGGGAATTCTTGGAGTCAATATGCTGAACCTTTTTTACCTAAAACAACATTAGTTTTTTATGTAAAAAAGTCTGGAAGTTATACAGTTAAAATCACAGTAAATAAAAAAGACATCCTCAATGAATTTAAAGTTAATGCAATTAAAGGATTCAATTATTTTGATTATGATTTAACCGTTTCAGAGAAAAGCATAAAAAGTTATTTCAAGAAAAAGGGTGTGAAGATTAAAAAGGCTGACAATAAGCTTTACTATTTGCCTAAAGGAGAATATACAATTAGAATTTCTGATAGTGAAAATAATGTGACTCAGAAGTTTGAGATTAAATAATCTTATAAAATGTGTAACAATTTATTACCTTCGTAGTCATATGAATACATTTATTAATTAAAAAACAAAAAATGAAAAAAATTACACTATTACTTCTAGCAGTTTTTGCTAGTTTTACTATGAATGCTCAAACTGTTGATGGGATTCTTGCTACTTATTTTGAAAATATTGGTGGCTTAGAAAACTTAAAAAAAGTTGAAGGCATTAAAATGACAGCTTCTGTTAATCAAGGTATGGAAATTCCTTTAGAGATTGTACAGATGAAAAGCGGAAAGCAATATGTAAAAGTGAGTATTCAAGGAAAAGAATTAATGCAAGGTGTTTTTGATGGTGAGACCTTATGGAGTACAAATTTTCAAACGATGAAAGCTGAGAAAAGTGATGCAGAAGCTACAGCAAACATGAAATTAGAAGCAAATGATTTTCCAGATTCTTTTATTGATTATAAAGCAAAAGGATATACGGTAGAATATCTAGGTAAAGAGACTATAGATGGTACAGAAACTTTTAAAATTAAATTAACTAAAGAGCCTGTAACAGTAGATGGTAAAAAAGAAGATGATGTTAGTTTTTACTTTTTTGACACTGAAAATTATGTACCTATAGTAACACAAAAAGAGATTAAGTCAGGTCAGGCTAAAGGTCAAACTTCTGAATCTAAACTGAGTGATTACCAAGAGGTAGACGGGATTTATTTTCCATTTTCTATGACTCAAGGTATGAAAGGACAACCAGGACAAGCGATTAAAATTACTAAAATTGAATTGAATCCAACTGTAGATGATAGTGTTTTTGCTTATCCAGAAGATACAGCAACTGAAGACAAAAAATAACAATTTTATAAAAAAATCCTCAAAACTATTTTTGAGGATTTTTTTATAAATAAACTCAATATACAATGAAAAAAACTATCCTAGCCATCGCATTGACTATAGGAACATTTTCCTATACCCATGCACAAGAAGAAATTCATTTAAAAGGTAAACAGCTTTTTGGAGACCTAACAGCGAGGCATATAGGTCCAGCACTGATGAGTGGTCGTATAAACGATTTAGAAAATCATCCAACAAACGACCGTATTATCTATGCAGGAACTGCTGGTGGAGGTGTTTGGAAATCTAATGATGGTGGTGCTACTTTTAATTCTATTTTTGATGATTATGCACAATCTATTGGTGCTGTTGAACTAGATCCAAATGATCCAGATAAAACTATTTATGTAGGTACAGGTGAAACATGGACACGTAATAGCGTATCTGTGGGTGATGGTTTATACAAATCTAATGATGGTGGTGCGAACTGGAAAAAAATCGGATTTGAAAATTCTGAACGCATCGCAAATGTAATTGTTAATCCTAAAAATTCTAAGGAGATTTATGTTGCCGTATTAGGAGCTTTGTGGGGCGATAGTGAAGAGAGAGGTGTTTATAAATCAAATGATGGTGGTGCAACATGGAATAGATTATTATATGTAAATCAAAAAACAGGTTGTGCTGATTTGGCTATGGATCCTAATGATCCTAATATTTTATACGCTTCAATGTGGGAATTTCGACGTACTGGATGGTCTTTTGAATCTGGTGGTGAAAATAGTGCATTGTACAAGTCAACCGATGCTGGTAAAACCTGGAATAAAATTCACAATGGGTTTCCTAGCGGTAAATTAGGAAGATTAGCCATTGCTGTTGCTCCTTCAGATTCTAATATTTTATATACTGTTATTGAAGCAGAAAAAGATGAACGTAAAGGTTTATACCGTAGTGATGATGCTGGGAAAAACTGGAAACAATTGAATAATGATTTCGGAATAACAGTGCGTCCATTTTACTTTTCAAGAATAACGATAGACCCTAAAAATCCAGATGTAGTGATAAAAGCTGGTCTTTTCGGATCTATTTCTAGAGATGGTGGAAAAACATTTAAAGGAATGGGGCAGATGCATAGTGACATTCACGATATTATTTTTGATATTAATGATTCAGATAGAATTTATTGTGGTACAGATGGAGGTGTATATCGTTCTTGGAATGGAGGTACCACTATGGAAATTGTAGAAAACCTTCCGCTTTCACAATTTTATCATATTAGTGTTGATGATGCAGAACCATATAATATATATGGTGGTTTGCAAGATAATGGTTCTTGGTATGGTCCATCTTCTTCGCCAGGAGGAATCAATGGGAGAGATTGGAATTCTGTAGGTTATGGTGATGGTTTTAGGGTGTTAAAACATCCAACAAAAAATATTATTTATTCTGAAATGCAAGGTGCGGCAAATGTTTGGCGTTTTGATGTTGATCAAAATAGAGATAAAACCATTCAGCCTTTACCTCAGAAAGGGCAACCCAAATTACGTTTTAATTGGAATGCTCCTATGGCAGTAAGTGTGCATCAGCCAGATCGTTTTTATATGGGGAGTCAATTTGTACATAGATCTGAAGATATGGGAGATACTTGGAAAATTATTTCACCAGATCTAACTACGAATGATAAGAGTAAACAAAATCAAGAAGATTCTGGAGGTTTATCTAAAGACAATTCTGGTGCAGAAAATCATACCACTATTTTTACGATTGCTGAGTCAACTTTAGATGAAAATGTAATTTGGGTAGGTACCGATGATGGTAACGTACAAGTTACTCAAGATGCAGGGAAAACATGGACAAATACTTCTATGAATATACCTAATCTACCAGCTGCAATTTGGTGTTATCATATAGAGGCTAGTGTTTTTAATAAAGGAACTGCTTATGCAGTATTTGATGGGCATACCATGAATAATAAAAATCCATATGCTTATAAAACTACTGATTTTGGTAAGACATGGAAATCTATTATCAGTGATGATGTAAAAGGTTTTGTCCGTAATATTCAAGAAGATTATGTGAATCCAGACTTATTGTTTTTAGGTACTGAATTTGGATTATACATTACAATTGACGGTGGTAAACATTGGAATAAATTTACGAATAACATGCCAGCAGCGGCTGTTCATTTTATCGATTTACAAAAAAGGACAAATGATTTAGTCATGGGTACGCATGGTAGAGGTGCTATTATTATTGATGATATTTCCCCACTGAGAGAGATTAACCAAGAGCTTTTACATAAGAAAGTACATTTTTTTACATCTAAGCCTACAGTCATTAATGAAGAAAGTAATTTTTCGGGTAGTTTTGGTGGTGAAACACAATTTGTAGGACAAAACCCGAGTAAATCAGTACAGATTAAATACTATTTGAAAAAGCGTCATACTTTTGGTAAAATGACCATGGAAATTCAAGACATGAAAGGCAATACAATTAAAGAAATTAGTCCTGGAAAATCTAAAGGTATCAATATTGTAAGATGGAATTACCGTATCAAACAACCAAAAGTTGCTAAAGGAAAAACATTTAGTTTTGGAGGATTTACAACCCCAAAAGTAACGGCTGGAACATATAAAGCAGTGTTAAAAAAAGGAAAAGATACTTTTGAGCAAGAGTTTGAGGTAATTTATGATCCTAAATCAAAATTGAGTGCTAAAGATAGAGAGTTGCAACACACAACAACTATGAAAATGTATGCTATGACTGAGGAATTGGCGTATATGGTATATGAGTTAGATGCTATTTTAGAAAAAACGCAAAAGAAAAAAACCAAGCAAAAGCTAACAGCATTAAAAGAATCGTTGGTGATTACAACTGGCGATAATTATGTTGGGTCTGCAGAGCCTCAACTAAGAGAAAAAATGGCAGATCTATTTAGTAAGATTGCAGGGAGTTATGATAAGCCTAGTGCAACTGAATTAGAAGCTTTAGAAATTATTACAGAAAGGTTCAATAAAGCTAAGGTTGATTTTGCTAAAATTAAAAAGAAAGTAAAATTTTTAAAAGAATTAAAATTAAAAACTTTTGATGAGTTTGTAAAATAATTGTCAAACTGAACTTGTTTCAGTTTCTCATTAATAAATTTATAGGTGAGATTCTGAAACGAGTTTAAAATAAAATGTTATTTTTTATTTCCAATAATTCCTCGAACTCGTTCTAAATCTTCTAAGGTGTCAACCCCAATAGTTTCAATATCCGTAATTTCTACTTTTATTTTTTTACCGTTTTCTAGCCATCTGTTTTGCTCTAAAGATTCAGCTACTTCTAAAGGTGTTTGTTGTAAAGAAGCAAAACTAACTAATGCTCTAGGTTTAAAAGCATACATACCGATATGTTTATAAAAAGTGTGTTTTTTTTGCCACTCATCTTTTTTTGTATCACGTACAAAAGGTATTATTGATCGACTAAAATACAATGCGTTTTTAAGTTTATCAATCACAACAAATACACCAATATTTTTTAAAGATTCAGTTTTCTTTACAGGAGTTACCAGTGTTGCCATTTTGGCGTTTTTGTCTTTAAAACAAGAAGTTAATAAGCTAATTTGTCTAGGTGAGAGTAAGGGCTCATCTCCTTGAATATTTACAATGATGTCAAATTTTATTTTTTTTTGTTTTGTAAAAACACGATATGCTTCAAGACACCTATTGGTTCCTGTGTTGTGGTCTGATGAAGTCAGTACCACGTTACCACCAAATTTTTGTACAGCTTTAACAATTCTCTCATCATCAGTAGCAACTACAACATGATTTAAAGCTTTTTTGGCTTGTTCATAGACACGTTGTATCATTGGTTTGCCACAAACATCTAATAAAGGTTTTCCTTCTAATCTGGTAGAGCCATATCTTGCAGGAATAATTCCTAAAATATTCATAGCTTTTTGTTTTTTACAAAGATAGGATTTATGTTCTACTTTACGGAATATACTTTCAGTATAGAAAATAGCAGAAAAATAATTAAATTAAAGACTTTATACTAAAAAAACATAGTATATTTGCACACCAAAAAAATTAATAATCAAGGTCGAGTACCTTAAAAATTAACAAAAATGCCAGTAAAAATTAGATTACAAAGACACGGTAAAAAAGGTAAACCATTCTATTGGATAGTTGCCGCTGATGCACGTTCAAAAAGAGATGGTAAGCTATTAGAGAAAATCGGAACTTACAATCCAAATACAAACCCAGCAACTATTAATTTAAATATTGATGATGCTGTAAAGTGGTTACAAAATGGAGCTCAACCAACTGATACAGTAAGAGCAATCTTATCGTATAAAGGAGCGATGTTAAAAAATCATTTAGCAGGTGGTGTTAGAAAAGGAGCTCTAACAGAAGAGCAAGCTGAAGAGAAATTTAATGCTTGGTTAGAAGAAAAAGCAAAATTAGTTTCTTCTAAAGAAGGTAATTTAGCAAAAGCAAAATCAGACGTTAAGGCAAAAGCTTTAGAAGCTGAAAAAGAGGCTAATGAAGCAAGAAAAGCTAAAGCTATGCCAGTAGAAGAAGTGGCTGAAGAAACTGTTGCAGAAACTGAAGAAGGAGCTTCTGATGTAGAAACATCAAACGAAGAAGAATAAAAATATTTTTATATATTTAAAGCCACGCTATACGCGTGGCTTTTTATTTTATAATACCTTTGTATTAGGTGAAGATCATTTATTAAATGCAGAAAAAAGATTGTTTTTATTTAGGAAAAGTAGT
>JAMONB010000109.1 GCA_027066745.1 Flavobacteriaceae bacterium | reverse complement strand
GTCTAAATGTGGTAATTTTACTTTTAACACGGCAGCTTGAATACTATCCAATCTTGAATTTACACCAACTACATCGTGATAATAACGTCTATACATTCCGTGATTTATTATACCACGTAATTTATGAGCCAAATCATCATCATTGGTAAAAATTGCTCCACCATCACCATAACATCCTAAATTTTTAGAAGGAAAAAAGGAAGTAGTACCTACATCTCCTATGGTTCCTGCTTTTTTAGAAGTTCCATCTACAAAAGTATAATCGGCACCAATGGCTTGAGCAGTATCTTCAATTACAAATAAGTTATGAGCTTTAGCCACTTCTAAAACAGCCTCCATATTTGCACATTGACCGAATAAATGTACTGGGATAATTGCTTTTGTTTTTGGAGTAATCGCATTTTTTAGAGCTTCAATATCTATATTAAAAGTATCTTTTTCAACATCAACTAATACAGGAGTTAACTTTAATAAAGCAATAACCTCGACAGTTGCTGCAAAGGTAAAATCGGCTGTAATCACTTCATCACCGAGTTCTAAACCTAATGCCATCATTGCTATTTGCAAAGCATCAGTACCATTTGCACATGGAATTACATGTTTTACATCAAGATAATTTTCTAAATTTTTTTGAAATTCTTTAACATCAGAACCATTAATAAAAGCCGTAGTATCAATAACATTTTGTATCGATGCATCTACCTGACTTTTTATTTTTTGATATTGACCCTTTAAGTCAACCATTTGAATTGGCTTCATAGAATATAATTTATTACAATTAACGAACAAAAATACGAAATATTTAACTCTAGTGCTTGTAAATTTATATTTTAGCCTTCTGATGTATTTCTTTTATAACATAACGGTAATTATTGCAGGATTTTTCCTTAAAATTGTTGCACTTTTTAATAAAAAAATAAGTCTTTTTTTAAAAGGAAGAAAGTCTGTTTTTACTACTTTAAGCAAAAATTTTACACCAACTGATAAAATTATTTGGTTTCACTGTGCTTCATTGGGTGAGTTTGAACAAGGGAGACCTATTATAGAAAAAATAAAATCCCAAATCCCAAACCCCAAATCAGTATTTTATAATCATAAAATTTTAGTTACTTTTTTCTCACCTTCTGGTTATGAAATAAGAAAAGATTATGCTCTTGCAGATGTAGTTTGCTATTTACCTCTAGATACTAAGCAAAATGCTAAAAAATTCCTAAACTTCGTACATCCTGAAATAGCAATATTTGTAAAATATGAATTCTGGCCAAACCTATTGAGAGAATTAAAACGAAAAAAAATAAAAACCATTTTAGTATCAGGTATTTTCAGAAAGGAACAATCTTTTTTTCAATGGTATGGTAGTTGGATGAAAAAATCACTCCACACTTTTGATCACTTCTTTGTTCAAAATGAGTTTTCAAAAAATCTATTAAAAAAAATAGGATTTACCAATACAACACTTGGCGGAGATACTCGTTTTGATAGGGTTTATGAAGTAACAAAACAAAACATTGACTTAGACTTTGCCGCTCAGTTTACTAAAAATAAAACAACCTTAATTGCAGGAAGTACTTGGCAAAAAGATGAAGAATTATTAGTAAATTACATCAATAATTCCACAACAGAACAACAGCAGTTTATTATTGCACCACACAATATTCATCAACATAATATTGAGAAATTAAAACAAAGTATATCAAAAAAAGTAATCTTGTACTCTGAAATAAAAGGTGCCAAATTAGAGCAATATCAAGTACTAATTATAGACACCATTGGTTTGCTAACTCAAATTTATAAGTATGCTGATATTGCTTATGTTGGTGGTGGTTTCGGTTCTGGAATTCACAACATTCTTGAACCAGCAACTTTTGGGATACCTATACTGATTGGGCCAAATTATCAAAAATTTAATGAAGCTACTGAATTGGTTGATTTAAAAGCTTGTTCTGTAATACATAATCCTTCTGAATTAAAAACAATATTAAACCTGTTTTTCAATACTATTTCTGAACGAGAGAGTAAAGGCCAAATAGCAAGCGACTATATACTTAAGAATACAGGAGCAACTCAAATGATAATTTCGTATATTAACGAACATATTCCTAAAAAATAATTACCTTGACCCCAACCTATAAAATAGAACACAAAAATGATTAGAGAAAAACTTAAAGAATATTATAATGTTGTTTTTGAAGAGGCTTTAATTGACGAGATTACAAAAGTGGGTACTTTTAAAAAAGTAAGAGAAAACGAATTGCTGTTAGATTTAGGTGATAAATTTGATAAAATACCTCTAATACTATCTGGTGCAATAAAGATTAGCCATGAAAACACTAAGGGTGATGAGATTGCATTGTATTTTTTAGAACGTGGTGATACCTGTACCATCACTTTCGGTTGTGGCTTACATAGTTCCAAAAGTAAAGTAAGAGGTGTTGCAGAAATAGATTCTGAAATTATCTTTATCCCCATCGAAAAACTTGAAGAATGGTTAGTAAAATACAAATCATGGCGTACGTTTGTAATTGATAGCTATAATATTCGGTTATCAGAAATGCTAGAAGCTATTGACACTCTAGCTTTTATGAAGATGGATCAACGCTTGTATAAATACCTTACTGACAAGGTTAAAATTATGCGTAACACTACGCTAAACACCACACATAGAGATATTGCTCATGATTTAAATACTTCTAGAGTTGTAATTTCAAGATTGTTAAAGCAGTTTGAAAATGACAATAAAATAAAATTGTTTAGAAATAAAATTGAAATTTTAGATTACTAAAATGGCTAGGAAACGAAGGTGAAATTAAACTACATTAAAACAAGATTGAATTGTTTTTAATATTAATTATGTATCAAATGTTACATAGCTAATATTTTTCTTACCTAACTTAGAGCCAACTAAACTATAATAATCATGGATTTTCTTTTACAGCCTTGGGCTTGGTATGTCGCCGGCCCACTGATAACATTTGTCATGTTCTTACTATTTTATTCTGGCAAAAAATTTGGTGTCTCCTCAAACTTAGAAACGATATGTGCCATTGGTGGTGCAGGAAAAATCGTAGATTTTTTTAAATTTGATTGGCGTAAAAAAACATGGAACTTAACCTTTATTCTAGGAACAATTCTCGGTGGTT
>JAMONB010000108.1 GCA_027066745.1 Flavobacteriaceae bacterium | reverse complement strand
TGCTTGCTAAAGGACAGGATTATAACCCTCCAGAAGCATACTTGTATCTTGATCAAAAGAGGAAATTAAAATTGGTTAACAGAATTAAAAAAAATATAGTTAAATTTGAAATTAAACCTGAAGACGTTGGTTTTAGTAATCACCTGAATTTAAGCACTTAAGGTTTGACGTTAGTTGGAAGCACAAAACAGAACGCTGAATTCAAGAACATAAAATAAAGGAAATTAGAAATGAAAATACTACTAACAATTATCGCACTAATTAATGCAGGTTATATGCTGATTGATGGAATTTTTGTTATGATTAACGGAAAATATATTGGACCTGAAAAACCAGGACCTTGGTCAAATATTTTTGAAAAATTTAATATTGACGTTTTCAAACTCGGACCAATGTTTATTGTTTTCGGTATTTTATGGTTTATTTTTATATATGGTTTGCAAACTTCACAAAGTTGGGTTTATTTATTCGGACTTTTATTATCCGTTGCAACTTTATGGTATCTACCGATAGGAACTCTAATTTCTGTAATTTCTATTGTTTTATTGGTTGTTTATAAAAATAAATTAGGGTTATGAAAATTTTTGTAATTGACTTTTCTAAAGACAACTCACTTATTGAAATTTGCAGTGGAAACAATAACATTGTTGAATATGAGAAAAAAGACGGAGCATTAGCCTATTCAAAAAGTAGAGAATTTATGCCTGAAATAATTGTAGTAAATTATTCTGAAAAACCATCTCACGGAAGAATAACAGCAATGAAAATAAATGAAAGGAAAATAACATCAAAAATTCCGATATATTTTGTAGGCGGAACGGAAAGTGAAAACGAAAAAATAAAATATTTTGGAAAACCAATAACGAAAGCAGAATTACAAAAAATAACAAATGAATGAAATATAGCCAGCAGGTAACAAAGTATATAAATCATTGGTCAATAAGTGGTTAAATCAAAGTTAGTACATATAAACAAAATAAGTAATAAACCTAAAATGAAGTGCTTTTAAATGCCCAACGCATTCTATGGAGATAAGTTTAATGCTTTTTAAAAATGACAAAGATGAAGGATAATGTAATTAATTTATTTGGGAATAAAGTAGTTCCCAATATTGGTGTAAAATATTCTGAATTATTAGAACAATTTATATCACCGTTTGTTAGTGAATTTAGAGATACAGAATATGTTGAAGATATTTTTGAATTTGCAATAAATGCTTGGAATTTTGGAAATATGGAAGTTATTCTACCAAAAGGAGAATTTGAAAAAGCAACTGGACTAATTAAAGAACAGGATATTGATGCTGTCTTATTGCGTAAAATGATTGACTATAAGGTTTCCAAATTCAAGCAGTATGACGATTTTATTATTGATTTTGAATTGAAGGAAGTTAAAGCAGGTGAAGATCCCATTCTAAGTATTCTAACTCAACAAAAAGAGACTTATTTAGCGAATATGATGGATACGTTAGATAATGAAGTTACGGAAGATGATTTTGAAGAAAACTATATTAACCGTTGTGCAATTATTCTAAAACCACAGCAACCATTTGTAGATTGGTACTTTAATTTAAACCCTGAGGATGAATTAGATTTTGAAGAAGAAATTAAAGAAACCAACATTTATTTAGTTGATGATAAAATTGATGATGTAGAAAAATGGCTAAGAAAGAAATTTGATAAATTTTTTATGATGGAATTAGGTGAGTGGTGTTTAAACAAAAAAGAATGGCCTCAAAAACGTAATTACAAAATGTTTAAGCTTTGGTTTCGAGTTGAAACATCAGAAGTGATTTATGACTTAGAAAAAAAACCAGTTTTAAAATCAGAGTAACTAATGAGAATACCATTAGATGAATTTGAGCAACTTATCGATGAGAAAATTCTAAAGAGAGGACTTTCGTATTTTAAAGGGGAAGCAATAACCGATTTTGTAGAAGTTTCTACAGGAGAATATGAAGCTATTGTCTCGGGTACAGAAGAGTACACGGTTCAATTAGAAATTAGTAACAATATAATAACTGAACACAATTGTGATTGCCCTTACGATATGGGATCAATCTGTAAACACGTAGTCGCAGTAATTTTTCATTTGCAACAAGATGAATTGGAGTTAAACCAACCTAATTTTATCATTCCAAAAAAGAAAAAAACGAAATCAGTTTCTCAACAAGTCAAAGAATTATTAACAGAAATTTCACACAAAGAGTTAATTGATTTTGTACAAGAAAACAGTAAAAAAGATAAAAAATTTAGAAACTACTTTTTAGCATCATTTGGACATTTAAGTCAAAATCAGTCTAAAGAGTTTTATCAAAAACAAATTCATTCTATCTTACAATCAGCTGCGGGAAGAGACGGTTGGATTGGTTGGTCAGATATGAAATATGTGGTAAACACAACCGAATCATTTTTAGAAAATGCCGAAAAATATTTGGCTAATAATAATTTTGAAAATGTTTTTTTCATAAGTACAGCTCTGTTAGAAGAAATGACAGAAGCTTTTCAATATGGGGACGACAGTAATGGTGATTTAGGATATTTTGTTGAATCTGCTATGCAGTTACTCTCGAAATTAACATATCAGAAACTGTCTAAAGTGCTAAAAGACGAAATATTTGAGTATTGCATATCTTCTTTTAATCAAAAACTATTTAAAGGTTGGGATTGGCATTTAGGGATGTTACATGTCGCTTGTGAATTAATTGAAAAAGAAAGTGATGCAGATATTATATTGAGCTATTTGGACACTATTAATGGTGAGTATGAACAGGAACGAGCTCAATCTTTTAAATTGGACTTGTTAAAAAAGTTTAAAGATGAAAAAGAGGTGGAAAAGTACATCATTAAACATATATCAAATTCATCTATCAGAAAGGAAGAGATAGAAAAGGCATTTATTGCTAAAAATTTTAAAAGAGCCAAAAAACTTTCAAAAGACGGAATTAAATGTGATGAAAAAGACAAGCCTGGATTAGCAAAAGATTGGTACGATTGGTTATTGAAAATTGCTTTAGTTCAAAATGATACTATTAAAATAATCGAATATTCCAGGTTTCGATTAATAAATAATTTTGGCGGAACACAAAATTATTATCAAATTTTAAAGGACAATGTTGAAGATGAAAATTGGCATCCATTTTTAGAGAAAATAATAAAAGAGGTA
>JAMONB010000107.1 GCA_027066745.1 Flavobacteriaceae bacterium | reverse complement strand
AAAAAAGTTAGCTGAAATGATTACCGAAATTACCAAAGCTCAATTGTTGGCTTGGCGTTTAGGGGTATTAAGAAACGAAGGAAAAGCTACAACTGCACAAATATCTATGGCAAAACGAAATAATGTAGATATGGCAATAAAAATAGCCAGAGAAGCTAGACAAATGTTAGGTGGTATGGGTATTACAGGTGAATATTCTATCATGAGACATATGATGAATTTAGAATCTGTAATTACGTATGAAGGCACTCATGATATTCACTTGTTAATTACAGGTATGGATGTTACAGGATTGAATGCATTTAAATAAACTTACTTATACAACTTTAACTGTATTCGTTTTCTAGCGATATCAACTTCCAATACTTTTACAATAATTTGTTGATGCAAATTCACATGTTCACTCACGTCTTTTACAAAAGTATCTGATAAGTTAGAAATATGAATCAAGCCACTTTCTTTGATACCAATATCTACAAAACAACCAAAATTTGTGATGTTATTGATAATTCCAGGTAATAACTGCCCTTCTTTTACATCATTAATGGTTCTAATATTTTGATTAAAAGTAAACACTTTAGCCGTCTCCCTAGGGTCTAATCCTGGTTTTTCTAATTCAGAAATTATATCTGTTAAAGTTAGTAAACCCACCTTTAGAGAAACATATTTTTCTAAATTAATTTTTTTAAGTATTACTGTATTGCCGATTAAATCTTCAATGCTTTTTTGTTCATCTTTAGCCATTTTGGAAACTACAGCATAACTTTCTGGGTGAACTGCAGAATCATCTAAAGGGTTTTTCGCATTTTTAATCCGTAAAAATCCTGCACCTTGTTCAAAAGCTTTATCGCCTAACCTTGCTACTTTTTTAATCTGATTTCTGGTCGTAAAAGCACCATTTTTATCACGATATGCTATAATGTTTTCTGCCAATTTTGGGCCTATACCTGATACATAACTCAATAAAGGTTCACTTGCTGTATTGATATTAACACCTATTTTGTTTACACATCTTTCTACAACGATGTCTAAACTTCGTTTTAGTTTGGTTTGATCAACATCATGTTGATACTGCCCAACTCCAATTGACTTGGCATCAATTTTCACCAACTCTGCCAATGGATCAGCCAATCTTCTTCCAATAGAAACAGCTCCTCTTACGGTTACATCATAATTGGGGAATTCATCACGAGCAATTTTTGAAGCCGAATAAATAGAAGCTCCTGCTTCACTCACCACAAAAACTTGAATGTCTTTATTGAATCTGATTTTTCGGATAAGGTGCTCCGTTTCACGGGATGCAGTTCCGTTTCCAATAGCAATTGCTTCAATTTTATAAGCATCAACCAATGAACTAATTTTTTTTATAGCTCCGATAGTATCATTTTGAGGAGCATGAGGGTAAATAGTTTCATTGTGTACCAAACCTCCTTGTGAGTTCAAACACACCACTTTACATCCACTTTTATAACCAGGGTCAATAGCTAAAATATTTTTTTCTCCCAAAGGAGCTCCCAATAGCAATTGCATTAAGTTTTTAGCAAAAACCTCAATCGCATTGTCATCAGCTTTCTCTTTAGCTTTATTTAAAATTTCATTAGACAAGGCTGGAAACAACAACCTTTTATACGAATCTTTAATCGCCAATTCAATTTGTGTAGCACAATCGTTATTAGAACGAATAATTCTATCTTCAATTTTAGCCAATGCTCTTTCTTTCTCAATTTCAATTTTAACCCTAATATACCCTTCTGCTTCTGCTCTTAAAATGGCTAATAATCGATGAGAAGGACATCTATTCAAGGCTTCTGACCATTCAAAATAATCTCTAAATTTTTGAGCTTTTTCATCCTCTTTTTTTGATTTAACAACTTTTGTACTTATCGTTGCATAGCATTCTAATTGATAACGGATGTTATTTCTGATATCTGTACGTTCATTAATCCACTCTGCAATAATATACCTTGCTCCTTCTAATGCATCATCTTCTGTTTTTACTTGATTTGAAAGGTATTTAGTTGTAGTAAAACTCAAATCATTCGTTCGTTGGCTCATTATAATTTTTGCCAAAGGTTCCAATCCATTCTTACGAGCAGTTTCTGCTTTTGTCTTTCGTTTTTTCTTATAGGGAAGGTAAATATCCTCTAATGAGATTAAATCTGAAGCTTTCTGAATCTGAATCTTAAGTTCATCAGTTAAAACCTTTTGCTCTTCTAAAACTTTAATAATAGTTTTCTTTCGCTTTTCTAAGGCCTCATATTGTTCTTTATATTTTACAATATCTCCAACCTGAACCTCATCTAAATCACCTGTATGCTCTTTACGATACCTAGAAATAAAAGGAATGGTACAATCTTCATTCAATAATTCAACGGTGTTTTTAATTCCCTTTTCAGGGAGATTTGTATGCGATTTTATATAGTTGAGGAGTTGCATTATTAAAATTTTGAAAAGTTAATTTTTGAGAAAATCAAAAGTATAAAAAATGTTACGATTAAAATTGACTATTTTTGTTTTGATGCGATTTACATTTAAAAAAGAAGAAAAGCTTAAGAGCAAAAAATTGATAGAACAATTATTTGAAAAAGGAGACTCTTTTACCAAGTTTCCTTTACGAATAAAGTTTCTAAAGACTGACCATCACTCAGAAAATGTTATACAGGCAAGTTTTTCAGCTCCCAAACGTAAATTCAAAAAAGCTGTTGACAGAAATAAGGTGAAACGGTTAATGAGAGAAGCTTATCGTAAAAACAAACACTTATTAACTGATGCTATAAAAGAAAAGCACATTATTATGTTCACTTTCACAGACGAAAACGAACATAAATACGTTGAAATAGAAGAAAAAATGATTTTTCTATTAAAAATGTTGATAGACAAAACTAAGAATTAGCCAAATGAAGAAGATAAAACAATTAAGTGTTTTTGCTTTATTGATTGCTGTTTTAACAGTATCAGTAGGTTATAAATCTGACTTTTTTGAAGTTGCCAAACAAATTGAAATTTATACAACACTATTCAAAGAATTGAATATGTATTATATAGATGAAACCAACCCAGCTGAATTAACCGAAACAGCAATTGACAACATGTTACAAAAATTAGATCCTTATACAAGGTACTATGATGAGCAAGGTGTTGAAAATGCAAGAATTAATGCTGCCAG
>JAMONB010000106.1 GCA_027066745.1 Flavobacteriaceae bacterium | reverse complement strand
TTCCCAAAATACTGGTTCAAAATAAAGCTTATCTGCGGTGTCAAAGTCTGTAGAAACGGTTTCAGGGTTGCAGTTAATCATAATGGTCTCATAACCAGATTCTTTAGCTGCCAATATGCCATGTACACAACAATAATCAAATTCGATACCTTGTCCGATTCTATTTGGTCCAGAACCCAAAACGATTATTTTCTTTTTATTTGAAACTACAGATTCATTCTCTGCATAAGCCTTTCCGTTTTGGATACTGTTATTCTCAAAAGTAGAGTAGTAGTAGGGTGTTTGAGCTTTAAACTCAGCAGCACAAGTATCTACTAATTTATAAACTCTATTGATCTTGAGTTCTTTACGTTTGTCATAGACTTCACTTTCTAAGCAACCTAGCATATGTGCAATTTGCCGATCACCATAACCTTTTTGTTTGGCTTCTAATAATAAATCACGTTGCAAAGTCTCAAGCGTATAGGTAGAGATTTCTTTTTCTAAAGCATGTAATTCTTCGTATTGCTTTAAGAACCACATATCAATTTTTGTAATTTCATGTATTCTGCTCAATGGCATTCCCATTTGTATGGCATCATATATTGCAAAAACGCGATCCCAACTGGGGTTGGTTAATTTATCAATAATTTGATTGTAGTCTTTATAGCCTTTACCGTCTGCACCAAGCCCATTACGCTTAATTTCAAGAGATTGTGTTGCTTTATGTAAAGCTTCTTGGAAAGACCTTCCAATACCCATAACCTCTCCAACCGATTTCATTTGCAAACCAATTGTTCTGTCTGAACCTTCAAATTTATCAAAGTTCCAACGTGGTATTTTTACAATTACATAATCTAAGGTAGGCTCAAATAAAGCAGAAGTAGTTTTGGTAATTTGATTTTCTAACTCATCTAAATGATAACCAATAGCAAGTTTTGTAGCCACTTTAGCAATAGGATATCCTGTAGCTTTTGAGGCTAATGCAGATGATCGTGAAACACGAGGATTAATTTCAATGGCAATAATATCTTCTTTTTCGTCAGGACTCACCGCAAATTGCACATTGCATCCACCAGAAAAATCACCAATAGAACGCATCATATGTATTGCCATATCACGCATTTTTTGGTAAGTAGAATCACTTAATGTCATTGCTGGAGCAACGGTAATTGAATCTCCTGTATGAATACCCATCGGATCCATATTTTCTATCGTACAGATAATAACCACATTGTCATTTCTATCTCTTAATAATTCTAATTCGTATTCTTTCCAACCTAACAATGCTTTGTCAATAAGCACTTCATGTATTGGAGATGCTTCTAGTCCTCTACTTAATAATTCGTCAAAATCTTCTTCATTGTGTACTATTGATGCTCCATAGCCTCCCAATGTAAATGAAGGCCTAATGACCAAAGGAAAACCATATTCTTGAGCAATTTCTTTTCCTTTTAAAAAGGATGTTGCTGTAGTTGATGGTGCTTGACCTATACCAATTTCTATCATTAACTTTCTGAACTGTTCTCTGTCTTCTGTAATATTAATAGCATCGATATCTACACCAATCAATTTTACATTAAAATCATCCCAAATCCCTTTATCTTGTGCTTCAATACATAAATTTAAGGCAGTCTGACCTCCCATAGTAGGTAAAACAGCATCAATATTAGAGTGTTTTTTTAAGATTTCTACAATTGACTTAGTTGTTAATGGTTTTAGGTAGATGTTATCAGCCAATGACGGATCTGTCATTATTGTAGCTGGATTTGAATTGATTAGAGTGACTTCAATTCCTTCTTCTTTTAAAGAACGAATAGATTGACTACCTGAATAATCAAATTCACAGGCTTGACCTATTATGATTGGACCTGAACCTATAATTAAAACGGATTTTATAGAATTGTCTTTGGGCATTTTATAAGCGTATTTTTAGAATTGCAAATATTTATAATTTCTATTTTAATGGGTTTTAAATTTTAAAAACTTATTAAAAAGATATAAAAAAAAGGTGTTACTAATAAAAGTAACACCCTATATATATGGTTAAAAATAAAATCATTATTTTTTTGGACTAGCTTCTGATGAAACTGAAAGCTTCTTTCTGCCCTTAGCTCTTCTTCTCGCTAAAACCTTTCTGCCATTAACGCTAGACATTCTCTCTCTAAAGCCATGTTTATTTTTTCTTTTTCTCTTTGACGGTTGATACGTTCTTTTGCTCATTATATAATGTCTTTAAATCTTCTTTATCTTATTGGATTAGTCCTTGCTAAAATCGTCCGCAAATATACAAATCCTTTTATTTCCTGCAATAGTTTTTAAAGAAAAAAAATAATTTTAATTTGTTGCAAATTACTTCCAGTAGATATGTTTATATCTGCGACTTTTTATTTTTAGAAAAAATCAAGTAACTTGCACTAACTATTCTGCTAGCATTATAACTTAATAAATAGAAACACAATCCAATGACCAAATATAAGCATATTTTTAAACCTTTAGATTTAGGATTTACCACATTAAAAAATAGAATCTTAATGGGGTCAATGCATACGGGTTTAGAAGAAGAGAAAAACGGATTTGAACGTATGGCAGCATTCTATTCTGAACGTGCTAGTGGAGGCGTTGGCTTAATTGTTACAGGAGGAATTTCTCCTAATTTACAGGGTGTAACAGCACCTTTTGCAGCTCGTATGAGCACTAAAAAACATGCCCAAAAGCATAAGATAATCACTGATGCGGTACATGCAGCAGGAGGTAAAATATGTATGCAAATTTTGCATTCTGGACGTTATGGTTATCATCCATTATGTGTGGCTCCGTCTGCAATAAAGTCACCAATAAGTCCATTTAAACCTTTTGAATTAAAAGAATCTGGAATAAAGCGAACGGTAAAAGATTTTGTAAATTCAGCTAAGTTAGCAAAAGAAGCTGGTTATGATGGTGTAGAAATCATGGGATCTGAAGGATACCTAATCAATCAATTTATTGCAAAAAAGACAAATCGAAGAAATGATGAATGGGGAGGTGAGTATGAGAATAGAATTAGGTTAGCGATTGAATTGGTGAAAAAAGTAAGAGATGTTGTTGGTCGAGATTTTATTATTATCTATCGTTTGTCAATGCTAGATTTAATTGAGAAAGGAAGTTCTTGGGATGAAGTTGTACAATTGGCTAAGGCTGTTGAAAAAGTTGG
>JAMONB010000105.1 GCA_027066745.1 Flavobacteriaceae bacterium | reverse complement strand
ATAAACGGTCAGTAAAAGGTGTTAAAAATCGCTTTTCAAGTAATGATTTGCCTTTGGGTACTTGCAAAGATAAAGCGGTAAATAACTCCAATGTAATTTGAGCATCATCTTTTGCCTGTTGCCAGATGGCATTAACTAAAGGATTGGGTTTACCTATACCTAATGGCGTACCGATGATTAAATTCTGCCCTGTTTTGGCAATAATAAGTTTAACGCAATCATCTTTGTTGTGAACTTTGATTATCATTAAACTATTGTATCACAACAAAGCTATTGAAATTTAGTCAACAACCCCAACTTTATGACTTTAGCAAACAGTTACCATTTTGAACAAAACACTTACTATTCAAATACATCAAGATCCTACAAGCCATGTGGAAGCTTTTTTCAATGGCTGGCATCAGTTTGGCAGTATTGAACAAATCTCAGATTTAGAATACCGACTTATTGGACCATGTGAAAAAGCTTCATTATTAACTTTAGGTCAATATGAAATTACAATCACAGGTGAAATCCCCAGTGTTTCATTTATGCTAATCGATCAACTCTCCCGCGCTTGTGAAGCAGACAAAATCATCGAAGGGGAAGTCATCGACAAAAACCAAACAGCACAACCTGATTTTAACAACCTTTTTAGTCAAGCAGGCGGTGCAGAGTTTAAAATGCCATTGGGCATGAGCTCAATGATAAAAATATCAGGCATGTCAAAAGCAAAATTGGTTTTATTATTAATCCTTGCTTTGCCGTTAATCATTATTATGCTGCCGGTTATGTTTGTTGTAGCAATTTATAAAATTATTCGCTTTAAACTAAGATTTTGAATAAATTATTGAGCCGTTCTTACTGCTTATTTGTTGCGGTATTGTGACGAATAAATTCTATTAAGAAATCAACTTTCTTAAATATATTTGAATTTTTGGTGTCATATATGCTATCATTTATTCATGGATAATATCGTTGTAATAGATACAAGCGTTATAATTAGTGCTTTAATAGGTAATAAAGGTCCAAGTCGAGAAGTGATAAGAAGATGTCTAAAAGGTCATTTACAGCCTATTATTAGCAATGCATTGTACTCAGAATACCAAGAGGTAAGCAAAAGGCAAAACATTATTGACATATGCCCATTAACACAGGATGAAATTCAAGGCTTACTTAATGCCTTTTATAGCATCTCTCGATGGGTTTCAATACATTACCTTTGGCGACCAAATTTAATTGATGAAAGTGATAACTTTGTTATTGAATTAGCGATTGCAGGCAATGCTACAATGATAATAACCAACAACATTAGAGACTTTAACAATTCAGAAATTAGTTTCCCTGAATTAAAAATAGTCACACCAGAAGCTTTATTAAAAAGGTAAATAAAATGGCAACACTTACATTAAGAATAACCGATGACAAACACAACAGATTAAAATCACTGGCAAAACACAAAAAAATTAGTGTTAACAAACTCATGGAAGAACTATCAACCCAAGCACTAGCAGAATTTGATAGTGAAATTAGATTTAAAACACTTGCCTTAAAAGGAGATAAAAAAAGAGGTCTAGAGTTATTGGATAAACTAGACAAAGCATTTGGAGTGAAAAGGGTACTGAGCTCTTAAACTAGGAAAAAATATTTTAATGAATGTAATTAAACTGATTTCAATTGGTTTCTTAGTCTTAATACTGGCAGGGTATATTTCAATGTCGTATGCAAACGAATTTCCAACAAAAGCACACTTTTATCCTGTTGAGAATTTAAAAATCATTACGCCTTTTTCTTGTATAATTGGTCAAGAATTACCTTGGCAACAAAAATACGAAACTAGCTTGAACGGAATAAAACCTAAAATAAAGGTAAGTACATTTTCAAAAATTGGTGATATCGTTGAAGCAACTGTTGGAAATCCTGTTTGTTTTAAAGGTGAATGCACTGCAAACTATGTTTCTTTACCTTTAACAAGCTATATGCCATTAAATGATATCATTGCTGTATCAAAAGAAGAAAGCTTAACTGTCATAAAATTGGAGGTAGATACTGATTTTCATGCCTGTAGTCATGTTAATCCACCTAATTCAGACCCTTATAATTTTGGATTTAAACCCATTTCACCTCGATGCAAATACTTATCTTGGAAATACAAGCAAGAAACAAGTTACGCAGAGTTGGTCTCTTTTGGTTGGGAGCAACAAAATGGATGGAACATTTATCAACAATACTTTAGAACAATTAGAAAAGCTAATGACAAAATTGTAAAAATCGGCACTCTTCATAAACTTACCTATTCAACTCATGAATTTAAACCTTATTTTGGGTTTTATGACAAGGATCAAACAATAAAATTTATTTGGGCTGAATTCCAAGGAATTGGCCCTGTTTCTGCAATCACTTTTAGGGAATCACATATTACTAAAGATGATGAGCTATTTTGGAATAGCGAATACAAAGCAGGTGGTCAGCCCTGTGATTAGTTTAACTTTCTCAGTCATAGAAAAAAATTAAATCACTTAGGACAAATTCTTAGGAAGTATTTGAATTATTTCTTAAATATAAAAAATGCTTTTTACCATGTAATTAATCGTAGTGTGCAACGACTTCTGCTGTCACAAGTATTTTTATATAGAATTTAGGTTTTATAAAATTTTAATTTTCCAATAGGCTATAATACATTTTTACTTGGTTTTGTAATTATGAAAAACATTTTTTTACTTGTTATTCTTTTTTCAAACATGGCTTTTGCGCAAACAACGATTTATTTAGTCCGCCATGCAGAAAAACAAGCAGGAGACAATCCTTCTTTAACGGCGATTGGGGGGTTTCGCGCGCAAAATATTGCGAAACAATTGGCATCGGTTGGTATTACTCACATTTTTTCTACTGATTATAACAGGACACAACAAACAGCTAAGCCTTTGGCCGATTTTTTAAAGCTAGCTATTCAAAGTTATGACCCAAGGGATTTAACAACTTTTGCGGAACAACTCAAATCCATAAAGGGTTCTATCCTTGTTGTTGGGCACAGCAATACTACCCCTGAATTGACTGCGCTTTTGAGCCACAAGAAGATTGAGGTCATAAAAGAAAACGAATACGACAATCTCTACCAAGTTATCTTAGTTGATGATAAAATAATGCTCAATCGGTTTAGAACCATTCCATCTTACTTTCAACTGGATAGCAAAACAGAAACTAAATAATGACAA
>JAMONB010000104.1 GCA_027066745.1 Flavobacteriaceae bacterium | reverse complement strand
CTCGATTATGGTTTGTTTATTGTTTTATAAGAATTTTTTGATTGTAACTTCCAATAGGTAAAGACCAACCTTCAATCGAAGTTTCACCATCAATTAATACTTTTGAATTACCCCCAACGCTCCATAAAAATTGTGGTGGGTTTGTTGTTGTATCTAATTCTATATGTCCTTTACCTGATTTGTCTTTTGTGTAATCAATAAAAGATATATATAAATTATTTAAATTTGATTGATTAAAACTTGTTTTAATTGGGTAAAAAATATAATCAAAAGATTGATTTAAATTATTTACAATTTCAATTCCATTTTCTACATATTTATATTTTCCAATAATGATATCTGCATAATAATTAAAATAAGGTTGATAACTAACCATCTCCCTTTTTTCAAATTCTATTATAAAAGAAGAATTACCTTCTTCCCATTTCCAAGCACCAATAAATTTATCTAAATTATTATCAAAATCTTTTAAGTATTCGCCACTATTGTTAAAATCATTAGTGCCATATGTTGCCATATCTAATGTAACTGTTTGAGATTTACAACTTATTGTTGCTATTATTGTTATTATTAAAATTATTTGTTTTTTCATAATGTTATGTTTTATTTAGTTACAAGGTTGTTGTGTTATTTGATGATTACGGTTATTATATTCTAGTTTAGTCCAAGTACTGTAATCTGCATTTGCTTTGAACATTTCTAGACCTGAACCGCCATTTTGACTATTTTGATTATATAACATTTTAAGAAAACCCTGTTCGTTTTCAGCAATTGTATTTTCATATTTTATATTATTATTATTCATATATTCTTCAACCAAAAATACACCATCTTCACCTAAACTTCCAAAAGAATTTTGAAATGCTTGCATAAATAATAGACTACTATCTATTTTTAGTGCGTAAGTTGTTGTTGCGGTAACTAAAACTAAAGTAAAACTATGACCATAAGTGGTTTTGTTTTCGGTAAATAATTTATAGATACTGTATAGGTCTGCCGCTGAAAAAATAGATAAATTATTTTCAAATTGTATTGGATGAGAATGCATATGCATACTTAATCTTACTGTAACATTTACCTCTACTGTTCCTTCACCAATAGGTCCTAAAATAGGTGTAGAAAAATTACCATTTTCATCTCTTGTATAGGCAACTTCTCTATTCGCATTTGGATCAGTAGTATTTTGTGCAATTTGTTTTAAAACAGATAAATTGACTTTAAAATCTACATCATTAGCAAGGTCATACATTTGTTCACAAGGCGTTCTTATTGGTGGATTTATACCGATGACATCATTTTCATCATCATTTGTTGGGTCTTCATAACCGTCATCATCGCTGTCTGGAATACAATCACCATTTGAATCAATAAATCCATTTTTTAGAAAACGGTCTACATCTGGATTAAAAATAATTTCTAATGTTTCGGGTCTAAATGATATTTTGCTATGGTCGTGAAACCAAATCATATCACCTTCTCCATCATAATAAAAACAGCATTCGCCACCTGGTCCTGGTCCATCTGGTTCTTCTTCATCGTCATCATCTGAACCACCACCTGGACTTGGGTTTCCGTCACTAGGATTGCTAGGACCTGTCGGCGGTGCTCCATCTCCGCCTGGTCCAGTGTCTCCTGGATCTGTTCCGCTTGGACTTGGGTTTCCATCACCTAGATCTGGGTCACATGGGTTTACTACTCCTGACTTGTTGACTAACTCACCACTATCAATGTCATAATGTACAATGTATTTTCCTTGATTGTTATAAATAACTACTTTTCCTTGAAAAGTTTCAAAATTAAAATCATTATTTTGTAACCACAATTCATTTGGTTCGTACTTAATTATGTAAGAGTCATAATCGTAATCGGTTTCTTTAACGATAAAGTTTAATATTGATTTATCTTCTTCTTCATGATTTTCTTTAGTTAATTTAAACGAATAATTTGATTTATTACTGTCATTTATTGTTTGAATGATGTTTTCCGTTTCTATATTCGTTAAAATTATATCATCTTGAATACTTTTAGTATAATTAATACCATTTCTAACATCATCAATATTGATGGTTAAATCTTTAGAAGTAATATTTGTTATAAAATTCATAACTGCTGGTATTTCATTTGATGATATGTTTTTTGTAATAATCTTTTCTTTTCTTTCGAAAGAGGTATTGTTATTCACAAAATCATCTATTCTACAATTCACTAATACAAATACAATACCAAATAATAGTATTCCAATTTTTAAATAGTTCCGCATTTTTGTTTTTCTCATACCGTTAGGGTTTTTAAGTTAATAATTTGTTCATTTTTCGGTTCTTTATAAACCATAACGGTTAGTGTAAAAGCAGTAATGGATTAAATACACACTTACTTTAGGTTATAAAAGTAGTAATATTTTTGGAATTTTAACAAAATTCCGAAAATAAAAAGGTCAGAAATTATGAAAATGTTACGGACATTGAGATACAAAACCAACTTTGAGTTAAGCACAAAACCATTATTGATTTTACACATTGTTGGCAAACGTTTACTTTTTTTTATTAAAATTTACGGTTTATAATTCGCACCGTTTTAAGCGAGTTAAATTTTAAATTCAATTATTATGAAAAAAGTTATTCAAAAATATTTTTGGGTTGTGATGAGTCATTTAGGTTTTGCTTTGGCAATTCTTTTCTTTGTTTTATCACAGAATCGTATTTCCTCGTTAGAATCTCAAAATCAGATTTTAAAGTCTTATAATCAGACTTTAGTTCTTTTTCAGCAAAATATTTGTAAACACCAAACGATCCAAAAATAATGAACAAAGGTAAATATATCATTTGGTACTTATTTAACCAATATTCTTTTTTAGGTTTTAAAGATTCTAAATATTTAAAATGTCCACCAGCGTTTTTAGCATCAATTCCTTTTTGTTCTAAAATGTCATTAACTTCTGTTGGTCGATATTTTATATATTCATTTTCAACCATAAAATCAGAAACATCTTCTATAATATGGGTTTTATCTTTGTTTAAATCAATTTTAGATGCAATAGTTACAAAATACACTGAAAGTTCATATGCTAAAGGAAAATCCTTTCCGATAGGAAGTCTAACAATTAATCCGTCAACTATTTTTTCAATTTCCTTTTCTGTCATTTTTCAGAGCGTAATTTTTTAATGGTTGCCAACGTTTAGCTATGTTTAGTACTTGTGT
>JAMONB010000103.1 GCA_027066745.1 Flavobacteriaceae bacterium | reverse complement strand
AAATATTTTTAGATCAGAAGCATAAAATATAACTGGTACATTTATATAACCATCAACCTGAGTATCTACTCTGTCTAATGATAATCTATCACCGTTTTGGTCATAATAACCATCGCTTTTTAACCAGTAATTATAATCGATAAAAAGCAACCCCGGAGAAGGTACTGTAGCTAAATCTCTAACATTCATCAACCCAGGTTGATAAGAACCATAGTGATATGCGCTAACATTTTGAGCTGTAGAATTTAAATATGTAAAAAATAATATTGTAATTAATGTAAATGTTTTTTTCATTTTTTTGATTAATTTTTTTTAGGATCGAATAATTATTTAGAACTTTTAACCATGAATGAATTAAAAAAGGATTTTAAAATGTTTGATTTCATTTTTATTCATGTAGATTTTGTTCATCTAAATTAATTTAGATACAAAAGTATAAAATACCGAAATATTTAAATGTAATATTAAAAAAATAATGAAAGTAATTAAAAACCAATTTATTACAAAACTTTTAAAAGAAATAAGTATGTTAAAAATAATGAATAACATTGAATATAATGTTTATTTAAAATAAAAGATGGTTTGAATTCCTTTTTTATAGTGTGAGAACCATGAAGTAGGAATTAAATATTAGAAAAAAGATTTAAAATGTATGAATTCCCCTTTTTATCATAGATAGCTATTGGGAGGGGAACACAAAAAAAAGAGTAACGAAAAAACAAATCAAAACCTCAAACTTCTAACCCAAAATAAAAAAGAACCATCAAAGTTATAAACGATTATGGTTCTTTTTACTAAATATAACAAATATTATTTATTTTGGAAACAAGAAATTGAGCTGTACTCTTAATTGCCAGTCGGGTCCATATTCAGGCGACACCACATAATTGTAATAACCCACTTGCGCATTGATAGGTAAATTACCAACTCTGAATAATTTTCCTGCACCAGCACCAAGCGGTACCAACCATTGTTCTCCACTTTCTGCATTCCAGTTTGCAGTAATTATAGGTGCTGTGTTCAAATACCATCCTTTAGGAAGATTTTTAGTGATAAAAACCTGGGTATAAAAAGAGTTAACATCATCACGATCACTTACTCCTGCAAATGACCAGGTATTTTGTATAGTGAAACCCATTGTCCATCCTTTGGGTTGAATTAAGGCAATAATTGCAGGGCCTGCAGACCATTTTCCTGTTCCTAAAGTATTTAGGTCTGTTGCTGTTGGCATTCCAATAGCAGGTCCAACCCCCCAAATTAATTTACCTGGTTTTTTTGGTGTAAAAAATAACGAAAGTGCAATATCACCCAAACCAAATTTACTATCGTTCTCTCCAATAGGCTGATTGATCAATGGAATGATTGTTCTTACAATTAAATTGGTACTTGCACCAATTGAAAGAGGAACAACTGGTTGAATATTTAATACATTTTGAGTTCTATTATAAGGTCCTATGCCAAATTGTGTATTATTTTGAAAAGGCAATGTAATCAGAGATGCAATTGGATTTTGAATTGCTTTTTCAAGATCCTGACCACCTTCTCCTTCGGGTTTGTCATCTTGTGCAACAACTGTAAATGCAAAAAGAAGTAGAAAAACTGTAAAATAATGTTTTGTGATTTTCATATTGAATTATTAAATGATTTTATAGGGCAAATGTATGTTTTAATTAAAAACAAGAAGTATACTAAATTTATTTGTTTTATTATATTGATAATCAGAATAATAATTCTTAAATAATATAAAAAAGTATATTATATTTAACGAAATACATTATATTTAATGTTATCTTGTTTTGATATTTGAAGTTTTCTCATTTTAGACCTTAGGGTTTCAGGATGCAGACCTAATATTTTTGCAGCACCCTCTTTTCCAGCAACACGCCAGTAGGTCATATTTAAAATTTTTATGATATACTCTCTTTCAAAATTATTTAAAGTTAAGATCTTTTTTGTTTGATTTTGTTCTTTTTTGACGAGTGGCTCTAATTTTAATAAGGATGTACTCGATAAAATAACAGCTCTTTCAATTACATTTTCAAGCTCTTTTATATTGCCTGGCCAAGAGTAATTTTGTAGAAGCTCCATATTTTTTTTAGGTACTTTACTAATATTTTTAGCGTATTTGTGATTGAATCGAATTAAATAATTTTCAACCAAAACCGGTATATCAGAAATTCTTTCTCTTAGTGGAGGAATGGTAATAGGAAAAGTATTTAAATAGAAAAATAAGTCTTTTGAGAATAGATTTTTTTGAGTAAGTTCTTCTAAATTTTGACTAGTTGAGGCAATTATTCGTGCATCTATATGAATAACACCAGGGTTTCCATTGAATTCAAATCTACCATTTTTTAAAGCATTTAATAATTTAGTTTGAAATTCCAAAGGAGATAAATTTATTTCTTCAAAATACAAAGTACCAACGTTAATTGTTTTGTATTTTCCAATTTCTGTTTTATCAACCTCTGTAAATTTAGTCTTTAAAAAATTATAAAAATCTTTTTCGGCATTTTCATTATTAAATGAACTGCAATTAATTCTTAGAAAAGGCTTGTCCTTTCTGTTACTTTGATGGTATATAGCTCTGGCATAAGATCTTTTTCGTGTACCAATCTCTCCCAAAATTAATACGGTTGAATTGGTTATTGCAACTTGTTTTAGTTTATAAAGTGTATTTAGTAAGATTTTACTGGTACCAGTAAAGTCATTAAACTCGCTTGAGCTTCTAATTTCTTTACGTAAGTTAATATTTTCTATTTCAAGCAGCTGCTTTAGTTGATTTGTTTTTATAATCTGCGCTTCCAGTTCTTTTTGGGTTTTTCTGAGGTCGCTAATATCAATGGCCATACCAATTAAATATTCTTCACCATCAATAAGCGCATAATTAGCGGTATCAATAACCGGGATCTTTTTTCCTGACTTTGTTATAAGATTTTGCTCTAAAGATTGTTCTCCTTTGTTGGTAAATAAATCATAGATCGCTTGCGTATTATCGTCTTTGCTGCTTTCATCCATAAAATCATACACATTTTTTTTGTATAATTCTTCTTCACTGTACCCCAAAACTAGTTCTAAATTTTTATTCCACATTACCAGTTCATCCTGTTTATTAAAAACATAAGCTAACTGGGGCATGCTTTGTAAAATTGACTGGCTTGCCGATAATATTTTATTTTCTTTACACATAAAAAAAAATTAATCAA
>JAMONB010000102.1 GCA_027066745.1 Flavobacteriaceae bacterium | reverse complement strand
TTGTTTATTTGATAGTATAGTGTAATTTGTTTTATAATAGTAACTTTATAACTGCTAGAATCTTTATAACGCTTTTGAAATGTTTGTGGGTTTACTTTTAGAATATCTATAATCTGAGTCACTTTTCCAATAAACTGAATAACCTCTTTTTCTGACCATTCTTTTTCTAAATATTCAATATTTTGTAGGTAAGAAATGTTTGCTAATGGCGAGCTTATAATTTTATAGTAAGCCATGTTTTTGCTTACTTTTTAGTAGTATTCTTTCAAAATCTTCATGCTTACCTTCTTTTAGCTGTTGCCTAGAAATTTCTAAAAATTTATTGAGTTGTTCGTCTTGAAATTCTTCAGGATATAAATGTTTTGAAATCAACTTTACCTCTTCACTGGTAAAACGTTTTTCACGTAGCTTTTTATAAAAAAAGCCACTTTTCAGGTTTAGTAATTTTAAAAAGTATTGTACTTTAAAATCACTATTTTTTATGTCTTTAGCCAAACGATTCATTATCGCGTCGTATTCATATATAACGCTAATATTATTCATATTTATGATAAATTTATTTACAAATATAAACCAAAATATAATTAACAAATAATGTATAGATAAAATAGTAATTACTTATTAAACTTATTCGGAAATTTCGCAATGTATAAATCAACAACCTCGACCCAAGGGTATGAGGTATGCTCCAGAAAAAACATTTTTAATTTTAAGGCAGGCCTCGGGGAATTAAACCCTCAATGAGAGATTCAAGTAAAAAAAGAGTTGCTAGAGCAGTTTTGTTAGGGGTTGATTTGTAGGTGTAAGTACATTGTTAATAAGTTTAATGCGGGTTTTTTTTTAAAAACAATTAATAGTGTTAATTTTAACACAGCTAATACACTAAAAACCAACAATTCATGAAAAAACTAGCCTTTATTTTAACAATTTTATGTGCATTTTCAATTCAAGCACAAAACACGCAGCCATCTAATTTTAGATTAAATAGCTTAGCCAAAAAAGAAATTTTAATGACCGTTAAAGGATTATCATCATCAGATGTTGGCTCAATGACAGCTAGTGATTTTAAAATAGGTGACGGAACAGCGTTTACGGTAAATAGTGTTAGTTATTCAGGACAAACATTAACTTTAACTTTAAATAAAGCAGCTACGTATTGGGATAATATAGCTGTAAGGTATGAGGGTTCTAATGCTGTACTAGCACCTTTTACATTGAGTTATGTGGAAAATAATATTGCAGAGCCAGCTACCACAATAACTAAATATGTTACCACAACCGCAACAGGAGGAGGTAACGGAGATTCAGAAGCTACAGCATGGACTTGGGCAGAAGCGTTTGCACAGGTTCAACAAAATACTACTGTGTGGGTAAAAGCTGGTGATTATGGAAACGTAACAGAAATTATTGAAAACAAAAGAGGCAAATCCACAGCACCTATTAAGTTTATTGGCTATAAAAATTCAAAAAAAGATATTACTACCAATTACTTAATAGATGGTAATAGTGACTTGCAGACAAGAGGCGATAAGACTTACAGTAATTTAATAGATAATTGGAGTACTTCTGAAATGCCAACATTAACAGGTAATGGTTCTGTTTTAAGCGATACAGCTAGTAGAAACAATTCTAAAGCTATAACTATAAAAAATTGCTCTTATATTTTCTTTGAAAATATACAAATAGAACATTATGATAATGGCTTTAGATTTTATCAGAATTTATTACCTAACGAGGGTAATCATCATTTTGTTTTTAATAACGTTAATGGTCAAGATTTTGCGAACAACCTAGATTATGTTGGGTCGCCAATTTCATACGGTACATTTATAAACGCAGATGCTCCAAATAGTGCTGGGGGCTTACCTGTTAATTCTTATTTCAAGGTTGAAAACACGGTGTCTCGTAATTCTAATTTGGCGATTATAGAAATTGAAGGTGAGGGGAATAGCTTGATAAGAAACGTATATACTTATAACGATATATCAACGAATCACAAAGATGCTACAGATTATCACATCTTGATAAATGGTTCTAACAACATAGTAACAGACTGCTTCGTCAAGAATCAAGCTTATGATGTTACTAAAGCTTTGGTTAATCCTGTGTTGCAGCATGGTATCACTATTAAAAATCAGTATAGATGGCAACACGGTAAAAAATCCACTTACAATCTAATTCAAAAATCAATTGCTAGTGACTGTTCTGAAGCGTTCGCAGCTAGAAGTTGGGATTCTAATTACAATGTGTTTAAAGACTTAACTGCGGTTACACGAAGTTCTAATAAAACTGATTTCTTGCAAGCACCTAATGCTAATCATTATATGGCTGCTTGTGTTGTTTGGGGAGGGGCTAACAATAATATCTTTGAAAACATACAAGCGGATGGTTACGCCATCCCAATTGCCTTAAAAAATAATATAGAGGTTAGTGATGGTAATACCACTTTTAACGGTTTTACCATGTCTGAGGACTTGATTGGTAACAATAATATATTCAAAAACATAGTGGCAACTAACTTTTTATATGTTATATCTGTTATTGGTTATGGTGATGGTTCTGCTCCAGATATAGCAAATGATAATAAAATCATTAATTCATCATTTGCAAATGGTTTTAAATATATTGTTCAAACGAATACACATGCTATAATAAACGTATTTAACGTTAATAACACATTATTTAAAAATATATTAACACCTGATGGGGAAATGCCTGTTGATTTAGCAAGTTCAGGAGCTAACGGAAATGAACAAAACGATAAAATAAAATTTACAAATTGTAATTTCTGGAATGTAAAAGGAGGTTCAGGTGATAAAGTAGACTATATACCAAAAGGAACAAATGATGGAAAAAAAAATATTTTTGTCGACCCTAATTTAGATGCAAACTTAAAGCTAACCGCAGCCACCCCAGATGACTTTAAAACAGGGGGAGTTCGTCAAGATGATGCATTATTTGATTTTGAAGGTAAAAAACGAGCAGTAAATTGTACCATTGGGGCTTATGAGTTTGGTACAGACACAGAATCACCAAAGAAAGTAACTGATTTAAGTTCAAGTGATGTTGAACAAACATCATTAACATTAACATGGACAGCATCAACGGATGATGTGGGAGTTACTGGTTACAAGATTTTTCAAGATGATACTTTTCTTACAAATGTATCAGGAGATTTTTTATCTTATACAGTGAGTGATTTAACAGCAAA
>JAMONB010000101.1 GCA_027066745.1 Flavobacteriaceae bacterium | reverse complement strand
GTTATTGCCATCATATATTACTTCTGTTACAGTTTTACCATCTATAGTTTCTTTATAAATTAGACCATCTGAATTGATATGATAGGTTTTTGTTTTGGTATAATTTTTAGTGCCAGATGTAGAGTTAACAATTATAGTGTTATCATTATTATGTGTAAATTTATCGACTGACAGATACTCACCTCCCTCTTCACTTCCATCACGTTGTATTATTCTGTTGTTATTATCGTAGGTTAATAGAGATTCATTTTGAAGAGAACCATTTGGCAAATAGTTTTTAGTTCCAGCTAAAAGGCCTTTGTCATTGTATAACCAATCTGTATAACCCATTAGCTCATCTTTTAAATTGTAAAAAGAAATCTTTAATGGTTTGTTATTTTTGTAAGTAAAGACTATTTTTTCATCCAATTCACCTTTGTTGTAAGTGGTTTGCACCATTTTAGTTAGAGATTTTTCATCATCATTGGCTGGGATTATTGGATTATCATCACTGGAGCATGAGGTAAAAAGTAAAGTTATAATTGTGAATGTTATTAGTTTTTTCATAATTTAATTTTAAATAATTAGTGTCTATTTTCTATCAATCCACTCCCTTGCATTTACAAAAGCTTCTAACCAAGGCGAAACTTCATCTTTTCTTCCCTGTGGATAGTTTGCCCAGTTCCATTGAAAGGTAGAGCGTTCAATATGTGGCATCATTACCAAATGTCTTCCTGTTTTATCGCATAGCATAGCGGTATTGTAATCAGATCCGTTAGGGTTTGACGGATACTCAGCATACCCATACTTTGCTACAATATTATACTTGTCTTCGGTTAATGGTAAATTAAATTTTCCTTCACCATGAGAAATCCAAACCCCTAAGGTGCTTCCTGCTAAAGAGGATAGCATCACAGAATGATTTTCTTGAATTTTGACAGAAGTAAAGGCACTTTCGTGTTTTTGAGAAGTATTATATAGTAGTTTTCCATGCACTTTATGCTCTGGATTAATAACTTCTAGTTCCATAAACAATTGACATCCATTACAAATACCAACCGATAAGGTGTCTTCTCTTTTAAAGAAATTATCTAAAACGGTCTTTGCTTTCTCGTTATATAAAAATGCACCTGCCCATCCTTTGGCAGAGCCTAATACGTCTGAATTACTAAAACCACCAACAGCACCAATAAACTGAATGTCTTCTAGGTTTTCACGACCAGAAATTAGATCGGTCATATGCACATCTTTGACATCAAAACCTGCTAAGTACATGGCATTTGCCATTTCACGTTCTGAGTTTGAGCCTTTTTCACGAATGATAGCTGCTTTGGGTTTGTTCTTGCTTTGAATCAGGTTTGTATTTGGTAGCTTGCCTGTAAAATGTTTTGGGAACTTATACTGTAAGGGTTGTTTTTTATAATTTTGATAACGAATTTTGGCTAAACCATTTGCCGTTTGTTTTTGGTCAAGCAGGAAGGATGTTTTATACCAAACATCACGTAACTCAGCAATACTAAAGTCTAAATTTTCAGTATGATTTGTGATATTTAATTTACCATTTTCAGTCACTTTACCAATGTTAAAAAATGTGATGGCTGCATCCGATAAGGTTTTTTCAATATTCGTATCTGCTTGAAATACAATACCTGCATTTTCAGCAAAGAGTAGTTTAACACTGTCTTTTTCATGTAAATCGGATAGGTTTAAATTTGCACCTAAATGCTTATCGGCAAAGCAAAGTTCTAAGAGCGTTGTTATTAATCCACCAGAAGCAACATCGTGACCAGCTACAATTTTATGCTCTTTTATCAATTTTTGTAATGTGTTAAAAACTGTTTTTACATAAGAAGCACTCTTTACCGTTGGGGCTTTGCTACCAATTTTTTGTTGGGTTTGTGCAAAGGAAGAGCCTCCTAATTTATAACTGTCTTGCGAAATATTGATATAATAAATATTCCCTTTGTTAGGAATGAATACAGGTTCTATTACATTAGAAATAGCATTGCAATGTGCCGTAGCAGAGATAATTACTGTGCCTGGAGCAATTACTTCTTCTGTAGGATATTTCTGTTTCATAGACAATGAGTCTTTTCCTGTGGGCACGTTGATACCTAAGTCGATTGCAAATTCTGAAATGGCTTTTACGGCTTCGTATAAACGAGCATCTTCTCCTTCATTTTTACAAGGCCACATCCAGTTGGCAGAGAGAGAGACGCTTTGCAATCCATCTTCTAACGGAGCCCAAAGAATATTGGTTAAGGCTTCGGTAATAGAATTTCTACTTCCAGCAACAGGATCTATCAATCCTGAAATTGGTGAATGTCCAATAGAAGTGGCAATACCTTCCTTGCCCTTATAGTCTAATGCCATTACGCCTACATTATTTAAAGGTATTTGTAGTGTGCCCACACATTGCTGTTTGGCAACTTTACCACCTACGCAACGATCTACTTTATTGGTTAACCAATCTTTACAAGCTACAGATTCTAATTGCAATACTTGGTTGAGATAGGTTTTAAATGTGTCCGTTTGGTATGAAACGGCATCATAATTTCTATGGATGGTAATATCGTTCATTACGGTTTTTGGCGAGCTTCCAAACATGTCTAACAAAGAGAGATCCATTGGTTTGTCTCCTTTAGTTTTCGACTCGAATGTGAATCGGAAATCATTCGTTACATCACCAACAGTGTAGATAGGAGAGCGTTCACGATCAGCAATACGTTTGAGTTCTTCTAGATGCTCTTCTGCAATGACTAGCCCCATACGTTCTTGCGATTCATTACCAATAATTTCTTTAGCAGATAATGTTGGGTCACCAACAGGTAACTTGTCTAAATCAATCTTACCGCCAGTATCTTCTACCAATTCAGAAAGGCAATTTAGATGTCCGCCAGCACCATGATCGTGAATAGAAACAATATAATTGGTATCATTTTCAACCATGGCTCGAATAGCATTTGCTGCACGTTTTTGCATTTCAGGATTTGAACGTTGTACCGCATTCAATTCAATACCACTAGCAAATTCACCAGTATCAGCAGAAGATACCGCAGCACCTCCCATACCAATACGATAGTTATCGCCACCGAGCAATACAATTTTATCATTTATTTTTGGGGTATCTTTTAGTGCTTGTTCCGCCTTAGCAAAGCCAATACCACCTGCTTGCATAATTACCTTGTCATAGCCTAGTTTTCTAGAACCTTCATCATGTTCAAAAGTTAGCACTGA
>JAMONB010000100.1 GCA_027066745.1 Flavobacteriaceae bacterium | reverse complement strand
TATTCAAAACCTTTGATTTGATGTTAAGTCAACAAATATAATGCTTACAGAGATTATTAGCCTACTTTTTGTCTATTACGCCGCATAGCCATATATTTTAACGATAATATTGTGGAAAAAGTCCTGAGCGTAAAAACATTCAGGACTTTTTTTAATTTTTATTTACTAATCTAAGTTAAATTATTATCCTTTTAACCAAGCTTTTCGTAATGCTATTTGTTCTTTAGTTACATCAGCTTTAGACTTTAGGCTATTACCATTAGTATAAGATTGTGTTAGTGTAGTTTTTATAACAACTTCCTCACCATTTCTATCTAAATGCACTTCAATTTCTTTTCCTGGTTTCCAAGAAAAAACCTGACCAATTATTTGATTCGCATTTTTCATAGTCACAATTTCACCATCAATACTTTTAATTACATCATTAGCTAGTACGCCTTGCTCATTCCAAAAACTATTTTCAGTAACTAAATTATTAAAAAAGATAGTTCCATTTTCTTTGTCACCTCCAACAATTAATGCTCCTGCATTTTGAATATAATTAGTTTCAACTTTACTTTCAGCTACTTCTAAACCTACTTTCTCAAAAAAACTATTATAATCTATTGGTGTAGTACCTACAACATGTGTATTTAAAAATTCACCTACAGAAGGGTAGGTCATGGCTGTAATCTCTCCAATTAATTTATCGTCTTCGAAAGGTTTGTTTTTACCATATTTTAATGATAATTCTTTCATTAAAGATAAAATACCTCGGGTACCATTACTTTCCTCTCGCATCAAAATATCAATACACATCCCTATTAAAGCTCCTTTCTGATAGACATTTAAATAATTATCAGCATAAGGTTTGTCTAAAATATTTTCACTCATTTTAGTAAAACTCATAGTACCATCTAAACCAGAAGCTGTTTGAATTTTTCCTAATATTTTAGTGTAAAATTCCTCTTCTTTGACCAAGCCTTGATCTACTTGAAATAGGCTAGCGAAATATTCAGTTACACCTTCATACATCCACAAATGCTTAGAAAATGTAGGTTGGTAATAATCAAAATAATGTACATCTTCTGAATGCACACTTAATGGTGTTACAATATGAAAAAATTCATGAGAAACAACATCAACCATACTCTTTGCTAATGCTTCTTCGGGCATTGCTTCAGGTAAAACCACTACGGTAGATGTATGATGCTCTAAGGCCCCAAAACCTTTAGGAGATTTTTCTCCTTGTCCAGCTAAATACAAGAAAATATCATATCTCGGGGTGGAATTTACATCTCCCAAATATGCTTTTTGAGCAAGCATCATTTTATGCATAGTCTCTTTAATTTTCTTAGCATTATGTATTTTATTCGGAGAATAAACACTCAATACAATTTTGATATCTCCAACTTGGAATTCTTCTACATCTAATTTACCATACATCATCGGGTTGTCAGTTATATCAAAATATCGTGTAGCTAAATAACTTGTTGTCATTGTTGACCCATCTTCACTAGATGTTGTTCCTGTGCTTTGTAATGCTGATGAACGCACAAAAGATGAAGGTGCTGTCACATCTAATTTATATTGATTGTTCTTTAGTGAATCAAAATACCCAATAAATCCATGTAGGTTCAAGACATAATTATCTTCCTCAATATTTGTTCCAGAAGGAGAAAAAGGGACGTCTTTACCTATTCCGCCAGTGACTTCAATGTCAAAAGTATCATTTACATTATACTCTATCCTGTCTAAATTACTCGCATTGGTAATTGTCCAAGTATTTGTGTCTGTTTCAGTAAAAGCTAATAAGCCTCCATTATAATCATAAGCTTTAAAATCATCAACATACTTTCCAAAATTACTAATAGAATAAGTGCCTGGAATTACTTTAGGTAATCTGTAGACAACCTTTTCTACAGTAAACCTTCCTGGATTGATGATTACCGGAATTTTATCATCTTTAACTTTTGTTAAGTCTATAGCAGTACTTATTGGAGTTTGTGTTGCTAAATCATTAATTGTTGTTTTTGTTGTGCTACAGCTCACCAATACTAGACCTGTAAATAGTGTAATTATTACTTTCTTCATTCGTTATATTTTCAGTTATTTTATTTACAAGACGTACAAAATTAAATTTTGTTACATCATTTTTACTTATATTCTTGTAGGTGTATCATCACCACTTATAATACTCTCTGTACCTTTAGCGATAGCCCTGATTGTTTCTGTAATTGTTGAAATATTTAAGGTCTCTGCCTCATCAGATACTTTATGGTAATGTTTGTCATTATCTAACGGTCCAGTAGAAAAGGTATGGGCTGGTATTCCTAATTTTGCCATTGAGGCATTGTCAGATCTAAAAAACAAATTATAACCTGTATAAGGGTCAGGAAACAATTTATATGCTGTATTTTTTAAATTCTTTTGGATGATTTTTCCAAAATCAGAGCGGTCAAAACCTGTTAACCATGCTGTTTTTGGTCCAAATTTAGATTCTTTACCTATCATTTCAATATTAATACCTGCAACATATTTTGAAGCGTCAATTTGCGTTCCGAAATAGGTTGAACCCAACATTCCCGCTTCTTCTCCTGTAAAAGTTACAAATACTATAGTTCTTTCATTATCGCCTTTTGCTTTAAAGTATTCAGCCAAAGCCAATACCGCAGAAACACCAGAAGCATCATCATCAGCTCCATTAAATATTTTGTCACTACCACTACTCTTCAATCCTAAATGGTCAAAATGAGCTGAAACGACAACGTACTCCTCTTTTTTACTATGTCCTTCTAAAACACCTATAATATTAAATAAATCTAGCCCGTCATCTTTAAAATTCTGACGAAATGAGGATAAATCTTTAAATTTTTTCAATCCAATACGCTCAAATTCAGACTCAATATATTGTGCTGCTTTTTCAATGCCTGGCGTTCCAATTTTACGCCCTTCCATCGCATCATCAGCTAAAGTATAAAGATGTTTTTTAACCGTAAGGGTGTCAATCATTATCGAACCTTCATTACTAGGAGGTGTTACTGGCTTTATTTGAGCATAACTGCTTGTAATAAATAAGAGGCTTAAGGTAAATAATAGATTTATTTTCATAGTGTATTAATTTTTATTGTTATTTTGTTTTTATTGTTATATAGTTTTTAAATATTTTTTTTGAGATAACTTTATTAATAAAATCAACTACAGGCTGTTGGTTTTGAAAAAAATAAGCTCCTGCATAAGAATGACCACCT
>JAMONB010000099.1 GCA_027066745.1 Flavobacteriaceae bacterium | reverse complement strand
TGGAGTGGTTAAATATCTAAAAATAACCTAAAATATCTTTAACTTTATCTTTATATTTTCGCCCGATTGGAATAGAAAACTCTTTGAGTAACAGTTTACTTGGTGAAAATGAATCAATAAAATTGAGACCGATAATAAAGGAACGATGCACCCTTAAAAACTTTTTTTTAGGCAGTTCTTTTTCAATAGACGAAATACTTTTATAAGCAATAATTTCTTTATCGATAGTTTTTACTTTGATATAGTTTTTAAGACTTTCAATAAATATGATGTCTCTTATAAAAATTTTCTGAAGTGATTTTTCAACTTTTAAATAAATAAATTCATTATCATTAACATTTTCTAACTGCTTCTTTTCGAGTTCAATCGCTTTTTGATTTGTTTTTTGCCAACTCTTAAAAAATGCATATCCAAAAGGAATAATTATGGCAATATTTACATCTAAAAGGGTATTCATAATTTCTGTAGTTGCAAAGAAATTTGAACTTTTAAAATTTTGTAAATATGCAGGTTGAATAAAATAAAAAAAGAATGTTCTTTGAATAAAAACTGTCACAGCAATTAAAAGTAGTATATAAAGCAATACAAACTTTCCATATTTTTTTTCAAGCAAAAATTTAGGGAATAAGAAGAATAATGTTACATAAACCAAGATTAACCGTGAAGGTAAACTAAATACTTGAATCATAAAATTCCTAAAATAGTCGTTGTCATAAGTTCCCCAAACCAGTGTAAAAAAACTCACAAATACCAACCAATACAATATGTGTTTGGTGATTTGATTTGAAATTATATTTTTAATAAAAAAGGAAAACTTCATATGGAGCAAAATATATTCTGCTAAAATCTAAAAATTAATCTTAATAACCACTAATTAAATACAAACAACCAGTAATTTTATATAAAAAACAGATTCATAAGGGTTTTCTATCTTCCATTATTGTTATATCTAAACTTTACTAAAATCAACATAATTTGTTGTTTGGAATAAGTAAACGGTTGTTTAAATAATGGCTTTGTTTTACTTCTTTTCTAATAGTAATATTGACGAATATAATCTTAAATTTTACTAAAATGAATACTGTATTTAGAAACCCCATTACTTGTTTATTACTATTTTTCTCAATTCAATTTGTTAATGCTCAAAATATTACATTAAACAAAGTAGAGCCGCCAAATTGGTGGATAGGTATGGAAAATACCGAATTGCAACTTTTAGTATATGGTGAAAACATAAGCGAAACAAAACCAATGATTACTTATGATGGAGTTACGATAAATAGTGTGACTAAATTAGAAAGCAACAATTATTTATTTATAAACTTGACAATTTCAAATACTACAAAAGAGGGTCTGTTTGACATTATTTTTACTTCTAATACTGGAAAAGAATTAGTTTACAAATATGATTTAGAATCAAAAAAGGAAAGAAATAATAACAATCTAACAGTCGACGCTTCTGATGTGATGTACTTAATAACACCTGATAGATTTAGTAATGGTGATACTTCAAATGATTCCACAGAAGATACACTTGAAAAAGCAAATCGTTCAAACCAAGATGGTAGACATGGTGGAGATATAAAAGGAATTATTAATCATTTAGATTATATTCAAAATTTAGGAGTAACGACTTTATGGTTAAATCCGTTTTTGGAAAACGACCAGCCAAAATACTCATATCATGGCTATGGTATTTCAGATTTCTATAAAACAGATAGCCGTTTTGGAAATAATTCTGATTTTAACAATTTAGTAGATTTATCTCATCAAAGAGGAATGAAAGTAATTATGGATCAAGTTTTTAATCATTGTGGTTCTGGACATTGGTGGATGAATGATTTACCGTCAAGAAATTGGTTGAACCAATGGGATGCATATACTCAAAGTAATTTTACCAATATTGCAGCATCAGACCCACATGTTTCAAAAAGTGATTATAATTTATTTACTAGAGGTTGGTTTGATACGAATCTTCCAGATTTGAATTTGGAAAACTCATTCTTGGCAACCTATATGATTCAAAACTCTATTTGGTGGATTGAATATTCAAATTTAGACGGAATCAGAATGGATACATATCCTTATCCTGATAAAAAAGTAATGGGAAAATGGATACAAATAATTAACACAGAATATCCTAACTTTTATATTGTTGCTGAAACTTGGGAATCAAAAGCATCATCATTATCTTATTGGAATAGTACAGGAGCAAAAAATGACGGTTATATTTCCCCAGTAAATAGTGTTTGTGATTATCCATTATACTATTCTATGTTGAATGCATTTGGAGAAGAAAATAACATTTATAAAATATATGAAACCTTGGCAGAAGATTTTGTGTATGGGGATGCCTTTAATAATAAAATATTTAATGGGAATCATGATGTAGGGCGTTTATTCACTTTATTGAATAATGATATTGAGAAACTAAAGTTGAGTATGGCATTTACTCTAACAACTAGAGGGATACCACAATTGTATTATGGGGATGAATTGTTGTTTGATGGCAATAAACCAGATGGGCAATTGCGAAAAGATTTTCCTGGTGGTTGGAAGTCTGACAAAAGAAATGCTTTTACAGAAAATGGTAGAACAGCGGAAGAAAATGATACATATAATTATATAAGTACTATTTTAAATTGGCGTAAAAATGCTGTAGAAATTCATATAGGAAAATTAACTCATTACCAACCTGTAAATGATATTTACATCTATTTTAGACATACCGAAACAGAGAACACAATGGTAATAATTAATAATGGTAAAAAAGGTGTTAAAGGTTATAATTTAAAACGTTATGAAGATTCTTTAGTTGGATATTCTTCAGGAGTAGATATCATTACAAATACGCATTTTACATCTTTTAAATCGATTGATTTAAAGGCAAATACGGCATTAATCATTAAATTAAAAAAATAATGAAAAATATTTTTATTATTGGCGGAGCATCATATAATTCTGTAATTACATTAAATGAATTCCCAAAAGCAATACCACAGACAATTCATAATTGTCATTTTAATGAAACTATTGGTAATACTGGAGCAGGAAAGGCATTAACGCTTTCAAAGTTAGGTTTTAATACTACATTTCATTCTTTAATAGGCAAAGATTCTTTTGGGAAGAAAGTCACATCTTTTTTACAAGAACCTAAACTTAATTTCATTTCAGATATTGATTCGAAAGGAACCGAAAGACATTTAAATATCATGAATGGTAGAGGTGAACGGATTTCCATTTTTATGAATCCAAGT
>JAMONB010000098.1 GCA_027066745.1 Flavobacteriaceae bacterium | reverse complement strand
GTGAACGCAGAGAGAAAGTAAAAATAGTATTAGAACGCATGAAAATTGGTCATAGAGAAAGGCACTTTCCACACCAATTGTCAGGAGGTCAGCAACAACGCGTTGCTATTGCAAGAGCCGTAGTATCGAATCCTAAATTAATATTGGCAGATGAGCCAACCGGTAATTTAGATTCAAAAAACGGTACCGAAGTAATGAACCTACTTACCGAGCTCAACCAAGAAGGAACCACCATAGTAATGGTAACTCACTCTGATAGAGATTCGCATTATGCACATAGAATTGTTAACCTGTTTGACGGACAAATTGTTACAGAAAGTCAAAATAGGGCTATTGGGACAAGTATATAATATCAAAGATCTTACAGATATTCAAAACCTGCGAGATGTTAAAATAAAAATAGGATGTTAAAAATTTATTTTAAAACAGCAATACAAAATCCTGTAAAAAGTTTACGCTCAGAATAGCAAATTATTAAATAGTTTATGAAATATTCCTTTACTTACTATTATGTGCTATCGCAAGGAGCGGATAATATTCCGGAAATAGTTTGTCACACAAAAAACAAAAACACAAATGAATATTATTACAAATTTTTACATAAAGAAAAAGCCCAAAAACTGGCCGAAGAAGAAAAGAAATTATTCCCAGTTCTAAAATTTCGAGTAATAGAATGTACAGAAATATTTGAACCTAGTGAATGGTTCTGAATAAATAAAAAGATTAAATTATGAATATTATATTTTTTAGACTGGCTTTTCGCAATATTTTAAAGAACAAGGTTAGCTCAAGCATTAATATTATTGGGTTCTCTATTGGAATTGCTGCTTGCCTTTTTATTTATCTATTTGTAAATTATGAAATGAGTTTTGATACATTTTATCCGAATGCTGACAAGTTATTTCGGGTGGTAAGTATCCAAAAATCAAATAAAGATATTTATAGTTCAGGATTTGTATGGCTGCCTATAGCCAAAGATTTAAAAAATGAAATTCCTGGTATTGATGATTTTTGTCGGGTTTCAAAAGCAAATAAAGCTAAATTAATTGAAGGTAATCAGGTATGGAAGATTAACAAGCTACGATATGCTGATGATAATTTTTTCAAGTTTTTTAATTATAAATTACAATATGGAAATCCTGAAAACATCTTAAAAGAAGCTAACCAAATTGTATTGACTGAGCGAAAAGCAGCACAGATTTTCGGTAATGTTAATCCCATTGGGAAGACGCTGTTTTTTAATAATAAGCTATTCACCGTTTCAGGTGTAGCAGCTAATCCTCTTTCAAATACACAATTGATTTTTGAGGCTATTATACCAGTAAAATATGTTGAACTCAGTAAACAGTTCTGGAAAGGCTATGGTGGTGGAATTACATTTTTATCATACCTGCAATTATCAAAAAATGTAACTCCTCAACAAATTGAAAAATTACTACCCGATTTTTTCGACAAAAAAATAAATAAGAGTTGGGAAGGTACGGGATTTTCAATAGATGTCAGTTTGCAAAACATTAGAGATGTACATCTATCTGATGGTTTAATTGATTATGATATTTCCACAAATAGGAGTAAAAAAAGCGTTTATATAATTGTTTGTATAAGTTTGCTAATATTGTTACTTGCCATTGTTAACTATATCATTTTATATACTGCTCAAAAAATAACTAAAGTAAAAGATTTAAGAATTCTAAAAATTTTTGGTGCTAAGAATTACAATTTAATAGTCCAATCTTTTATAGAAGTATTTATTATAGCTACTATTGCATCAATATTTGGAATAATATTACTATATGTTAGTTTATCTTTTTTAAATACACTATTACAAACTTCAATTGCTGTTGAAGAACACTATAATTCAGTAATTCCATTTTTGTTGCTGATTATTTTTATCTTATCATTTGTTGTCACTTTTTTTTCATCTCAAAAAATTAGATTTAAAAATTCTTCATTAAGTACGAAAAATAACCCTTCTTTTATGGGTTTTAACAAATCTAGAAGTAATACTTTGGTCTCATTCCAGTTTGTAATTGTAATTGTATTATTGATTGCTGTTCTTGTAATTTTCAGACAAAACAAATACCTGCTAAATTCAGAACTCAGTTTTAATAAAGAAAACATACTGACTTTTATACCGGATAATGAATTATCAAATAACGAACTAATTTCGTTTAAACAAGATTTACTTCAATTATCAGGCATTCAGTCAATATCTTTATCTTCTCAAATTATTGGACAAGGGCTTACACAAAACGGTTACACTATTGGTAAAGACAATGAAAATACGATGATAAATGCCTTATATACGGATGCCGACTTTTTAAAATGTTTTGATATTAAACTGCTTTCAGGGCGAAATTTTTCTATAAATAATCAACTCGATAAAAATGCCATTCTAATAAATCAAAAATTAGCAAAAAGAACTGGCTGGAAAAATCCTATCAACAAAGAAATACACAGAAATGGTGATCTAAAAATTATAGGGGTGGTTAAAGATTTTAACTTTGCTTCTTTAGAAAACACCGTTCAACCTTTGATAATTATGTCAAATCCTCAATGGGATGGATGGGAATATGAGGTTGCTAACATACGATACCGAACTACTGATATTCAATTACTAATTAATCAGATTCGAAAAATATGGCAAAATAGCCATCCTGAAATACCCTTTGAAATTTCATTTCTCGATGAAGAATTGGCTACCAATTATGCTTCGCTCGCTTTGCAGCAAACAATTATTAGTTTTTTTAGTTTTGTGGCAATATTAATAGCTGTTATCGGATTGTTCGGACTCACATTCTTCGTAACCCATTCAAGGTTTAAAGAGATTGGAATTCGTAAAGTAAATGGAGCCTCCATTACCGATATAATGATACTATTAAATAAGGAATTTTTAAAATCAATAGTGATTTCAAGTATTATCGCAATACCTATTGCATATTATATTATGCATAGATGGCTTGAAAATTTTGCATACAAAACACTGTTAAGCTGGTGGATTTTCATTTTAGTAGGTATAATAACGTTTTGCATAGCCATATTTACAACAAGCTGGCAAAGTTATAAAGCAGCAAAAAGAAATCCTGTTGAGACATTAAAAGAAGAATAAATTATAGTTAAAAAAAAGAAAATATGTTACGGTTTAAATTAAAATTAGCAATTCGGAATCTGTTAAAAAACAAAATGTATTCTGCACTCATAATCGGAGGTTTTTCGATTGGGTTTACGGCTTTTATACTTATTAGTTTGTTTTATAATGCTGAGCACAATG
>JAMONB010000097.1 GCA_027066745.1 Flavobacteriaceae bacterium | reverse complement strand
GGTTTGTAGACAAAAAATACATTACACATTTTAAACCCAAAGTGGAAGGGTTTCATGGTTCAAAAACCCTTTGGGAAACAGTAAAAGGTTTTGAAACCTATTGGAAAGCATTAGAAGTGTTTTTAATTGCACAGAGCTAGGCTGCCTTATTGACGAGGCAGATATTCTAACACTTGTGTCAAAAGAAAAACAATAGCTATTTTTGTGCTAATTTCAATTTATATTACCTTTACAAAAACTAAAGTTTTGACACAATTTTCACACATCAATAAAAAAAATCAACCCAAAATGGTAAACGTTGGCGATAAAAAAATCACCAAACGTAAGGCTACGGCAATTGCTCAAATGTATCTGGGTTCAGAAATTATAGCACATTTTAAAAATGACGAATTAATCACAAAAAAAGGACCTGTTTTTCAAACCGCTATTATTGCTGGTATTCAAGCTGTTAAAAAAACTTCTGATTTAATTCCGATGTGTCATCCATTACAAATAAATGGTGTAGACATCGACATTAATATTATAGATACAGAACATGTGGAGATTTTATGTACGGTTTCAATGGAAGGCAAAACAGGCGTAGAAATGGAAGCCTTAACAGGTGCTTCTGTAGCTGGATTAACCATATATGATATGTGTAAAAGCATTTCACAAAAAATGGTACTCAAAGAAGTGAGATTATTGGAGAAAACTGGAGGGAAGTCCCATCCCAACCCTTTCCGAAGGGAAGGACTAGAATAGGTTAAACTTCGAACTCTTTCATGTAACAATCTATGCATAAACTTAGAATAACAATCTTACTAATCCTGCTCACTTTACCTATTTTAGGTCAGAACGGAAAAATTGTTTCTAAAAGGCTCATAACAATAGAAAATACAACTTTTTGGGGAAACATTTCAGAAAATGACAGCTTAAAGAAAGGATACCAATATCTTACAACATTAAATTTTTCTGAAATAGAATATTTAAGTGATAGCTTACACATAAAGGGACTTATTGTAGAACCAAAAGCAGCAGGAAAATATCCAGTTATTATATTTAACCGAGGAGGAAATAGAACTTTTGGAGCTTTAAGTTTAGGAACTATCATTACCTATACCTCAAAATTAGCAGCTCAAGGGTATATTATTTTAGCCAGTAATTATAGAGAGCAAGATGAATTTGGAGGTAAAGAGATTAATGATGTACTAAATCTGATAGAAACAACAAAAACGATTCAAAAAGCAGATACCACAAGAATTGGAATGTTTGGTTGGTCTAGAGGAGGAATGATGACTTATTTGGCTTTAAAAAATTCTACTAAAATAAAAACAGCGGTTGTTGGGAATGCTCCAACAAACCTATTTAGTACATTACAAAAACGTCCAGAATTAGAAAAAAATGTTTTTAGTGAATGCATTCCAAATTATTGGAAAAAGAAGGAAGAGGAATTAAAAAATCGTTCTGTTGTGTATTGGGCAGAGAAACTAAATAAAGAAAGTAGTCTTTTGATTCTATATGGAACTAAAGATAGACATGTAAATTTTAAGCAAGCAGAACGATTAGCCGAAAAATTAAAATCAATCAATTATAATTTTAGGGTAAAAGGATACAAAACAGATCATTTCTTTAGCAATAAAAAAGAAGAGTTAAATTCAGAACTAATAAAATGGTTTAACACAAACTTATAATTTCTCTGTGTATCTTTGTGCATCTCTGTGAAATAACAAAATATGCAAAAAAAGCACCAAAAACACACCAAATTAAAACGTCGAGAAAGTGAAAATTTTGCGTTTAACGAAATAGCCATTTTAGGCTCAAAATGCTCAATAATTAGTGATTTTGTTCAAAAAATAAGTAAAAAATTACAAAAAACAGCAAAAATAGCTTATTTTGATGCTTCGCATAATCAAGAAATTCAGGTACCAACTATTGATGTTTTTACCTTTCACCATTCAGGGAATTTAACGACAACAATTACCTCTGAAATGAACAATTATAATGAACGTATCCGATTGTCACAATACGATTTATTGTTTATCAACGGAAACCATTTTCAAGGAGCAAAACAGATTCTAATTTTAGACAATGAAAAAGAAGCTTCCGTAAAAAAGAGGTTAGCCCAATTAGACAGAATTCAGTTCGTGGTAAAATTAAATGATGACGCTACGTATTTTGATTTCTTAGTAGAAAAATATCCCACAATAAAAAACCTAAAATGTTATGCTATTGATGATATAGATGCAATTGCAAAACATATTGACAATCTAATTCAAGAAAAAATTGCTCCCATTCAAGGCTTAGTATTGGCAGGAGGGAAAAGTTCAAGAATGGGACAAGACAAAACACAATTAAGTTATCATGGTAAATCACAATTAGAGCATACCGTAGCTTTGTTGGAAGAAAACTCACTAAAAACGTTTGTTTCTGTAGCACAAAATCAAGAGATAGACAAACACGATTTTATTCAAGATAAATTTGTTGATTTAGGTGCATTTGGAGCCATTTGTTCCGCTTTTCAATACAATCCGAACAAAGCTTGGTTGGTATTGGCAACCGATTTACCTTTTGTAGATGATAACCTGATTCAATTGTTATTAAAACACAGAAACCCTAAAAAAATAGCAACCGCTATTAAAGGGAAATCAAAACAATTTGTGGAACCTTTAATTACGATATACGAGCCTAAAGCATATCCAGTTTTACTCAACTATTTGGCTCAAGGCTATTCCTGTCCGAGAAAAGTATTGATCAATTCAGATGTTGAAATTGTTGAAGTTGATGATGCTTTGATACGGAACATCAATACCCCTGAGGAATTTACAGCTGCTCATAAAGAGATTAATGCCTAAAACACTACACATATTTAATGGAGATAGTACCGCAGAAATTTTCTCTAAAGCATCACTTGAAGGAGATGTTATTGTATGGAGAGAAATATTATGTGAAGGTACTTTACATAAAGATATAGGGAGTGATGCTTTTTGGAAAAAAAGATATACTTTCTTTGAGAAAATAGGTATTTCTAAGCTAGAATATTATGATAAAACCATCAAAGAATTGGTGCAACTAGAAGATGTATCTAACTATGATGAAATTGTATTATGGTTTGAATACGATTTGTTTTGTCAGGCAAATTTACTGGGCTTATGTTCGTATTTGTTACAATTCTTTAGAAAAAACATCTTGTATTCTTTAGTATGTACAGGTCATGAAAAAGGGAAGGAAGGCTTGCAAACACTTTCCGATTATCAGCCAAATGAATATCTAGAATTGTATAAAAATAAAGTAAAACTAACACGTC
>JAMONB010000096.1 GCA_027066745.1 Flavobacteriaceae bacterium | reverse complement strand
TATTAAATCAACCAGTACATTAAAATTTAATCAGTTAACAATTACTGCTGAAGACGATTCTAAATTGACTTTAGACATACATGCTTCAAAATTTATTCTTAATAATAATGAAAGTGCAAATGTAAAGTTAACAGTAAACGCAGACGATGCATATATTAATGCTGATAAATCTGGTAAAGCAAAAATAAATATTTCTTGCAATCATATTGAAGTCACCATACAAGGAAATTCAACAACTAGTGTCTCTGGTACTTGTTCTGAATTGTATGTAAATGCCGAAAACAAAAGTGATTTTAAAGGTGAGAGCTTAGAAAGTAATGATGTAATTATTGATGCATCAGACAGTGCTGATGTACAGGTAAATGCCAAAACAACAATTCTTATTTCTGCTATTGATAATTCAGAGGTTTATATCTATAACAACCCTACAATTACAATTGAAAAATTTACTGATAAAGCAATTTTAAGGAAAAAATAAATATTTTAAACAATTAATAGATAGAACAATTCGTTAAAATACACATAAACAATTAAAAGTAGTCAACCACAATTGTCATTAATCATAAAAAATAAATTTTAGAACTATGAAAATTTTAATTGTTGAAGATGAAATTGAATTACTAGATTCAATGACTACATACTTAAAAAACGAAGATTTTATTTGCGAAAGTGCCACTTCTTTTTTTGATGCTGAAGATAAAATTATAAGCTTCGGATATGATATTATTATTTTAGACTTAACCCTACCTGATGGCAATGGCTTAGACTTATTAAAACTAATAAAAAAACAATCTAAAAAAACTGGTGTTTTAATTGTTTCGGCAAAAGATTCTTTAGATGATAAATTAAAAGGATTAGATTTAGGTGCTGATGATTACATCACAAAACCCTTCCATTTGGCAGAATTAAACTCAAGGGTTAATTCATTAATAAGACGTAGAAATTTTGATGGTGATGATAGTAGTATTCAGTTTAATGAAATCAACATTGACCCAAGTTCAAAGACAGTAACAATTCACAGTAAACATATTGAATTGACAAAAAAAGAATATAATTTATTGCTTTATTTTATTACCAATAAAGATAAAGTACTTACCAAAGAGTCTATTGCAGAACATCTTTGGGGTGATGATATTGAAATGGCTGACAGTTTTGATTTTATCTATACACATATGGGTAACCTAAGAAAAAAAATAAAAAAACTAGACGGTACAGACTACCTACAAACCATGTATGGTCTTGGTTATAAATTTACAGATATTGAAAAATAATTCTAAAAAAATAGCACCAAACACTATGAGTAACTAATTATGAAACTCATACAGAAAACTAGCAGAACCTATTTATGGTTATCTATTATCATATTTATCCTTTCTGGAGCTATGCTTATTTTTGTATTAACTAACGTAATGAATAACAGGTTAGACAATCAATTATTTTACAACAAAGAGGTTATTGCTAAAAGAATAAAATATGATTATCCTTTAACAATATTTGAAGAACCTGAAGAATTATCTGAAGCTGAAAACAGACTTTACCCAAAAGACACCATAATATATAAAGATACTTTAATCCTTAGAGTCATTCAAGGAGAAGGGGTTGATGAATTCGAAAAATACAGACAACTTACCTCTTATGAAACACTACAAGGTATTAGATATAAAATAATTGCAAGAAATTCTTTAGTTAGAAATCAAGATTTAATTTGGGTAATTTTATTATCGACCTTTATTATTATACTACTTTTATTGTCTGGATTGTGGATTTTAAATACTCAAATTTCAAAAAAAATATGGAAACCTTTTTATACAAATATTGATAAACTAAAAAACTTCTCTATCCAAGATCAAAATTCTATTGAATTAGCACCTTCTAATATTGATGAGTTTAAAGAACTGAATACATCCATTAAAAACTTAACACAAAAATTACAGTCTGATTTTAATAGTTTAAAAGAGTTTTCTGAAAATGCTTCACATGAAATGCAAACTCCTTTAGCAATCATGAAATCAAAAATTGAACTTTTATTGCAATCATCTGATTTAACAAAAGAACAATCAGAGCAACTACAATCCATTTATCAAGCAGGTAATCGTCTCTCTAAATTAAACAAAACGTTATTGTTATTAGCAAAAGTAGAAAATCAACAATTTAGTAATAAAGAAGAAATATCTTTTAAAATTTTAATTGAAAAATCACTAGACAATTATGAAGATTTTATCATTAATAAAAACATAACTATACAAACTGAATTGTCTGATCATATCAGCTCTGCAAATACAATCTTAGTAGACACTTTAATATCTAATTTATTGAGTAATGCTATTAAGCATAATATCAGCAATGGAAAAATAACCATTACCTATACTAAAGATACGCTTGTATTTTCTAATACAGGAAACCCTCTAAAAGGGAACCCTGAAAACCTTTTTAATCGTTTTAAAAAAGAAAGTACTTTGAAAGATTCACTAGGATTAGGTTTGGCCATCATCAAGCAAATATGTGATGTCAATCATTGGCAACTCAACTATAGCTGTGAAAAAGAAGTTCATACCATTTCTGTTATTTTTTAATTACTTAAGAATATCTTCTTACGTTTGTTACAACAAAACAAATAAACGTCATGAAAAAAACATATAATCTAATAATCTTTATGGTGTTAAGTCTAACCTGTACAATCTCCTTCTCTCAAAAACACACACAAACTACAGCAACTATTCAACAACAAAGAAATGAAATCCATTTAGATCAAGTTCCTGAAGTAATAGCAAAAGCATTAGCCGAAGATTTTAAAGGATACTCAGTCGGAAAAATTTTTACTTCTTCTCAAGGTGAGAAATATATTTATATAATACAATTAGCTAAAGATGGTAAAGCTATTGAAATAAACTATACTACTGAAGGTAAAATGATAAACTAATTTTATAAAACAATAAGGCAAATTGGGTTGATTGCTTTTACTGAAACAGCTTAATCTATTTATTACAAAGTTAAGCTGTTTCTTTTTATACTAAAACGCTCTAAATTTAAATATCTTTTTTTATTACAATTATTTATAATATATCGTGTTTAATAAAGTCCGTTTCATGTGCATAACAATTAAAGACTATTTAATTTAATGGCTATTCAAAACACTCTATAAAAAAATAGTAGTCCGATAAAACTTTAGATTGTCTTTAGATTGTCTTCTTACGTTTGTCGTAACAAAACATTATAATCTAATTATAAAAAAAACAATTATGAAAAAGTTAAGTTACCTATTAGTATTTACTGCATTATGTTTAATCAG
>JAMONB010000095.1 GCA_027066745.1 Flavobacteriaceae bacterium | reverse complement strand
TTCTAGATTAGAAATTGCATTTTCTAGGGTTTTAAACTCTTGTTTTTCATTATAAGAAAGCTGTTCTTTCTTAGGTGATGAAATTACTTCTGCAACTTTCTCTTTTTTAACACTTTCTTTGGGTTGAGAGTCTTCATAGGCTCTGTAATCAGAATAATTACCAGGAAAAATATTGACTTGACCTTTGTCTTCAAATACAAATAGATGATCTACAATTTTATCCATAAAATACCTGTCGTGAGAAACTACTAATAAATTACCTGGAAAGTCTAATAAAAAACTCTCTAGTACATTGAGTGTCAATATATCTAAATCGTTGGTAGGTTCATCTAAAATTAAAAAATTCGGGTTTTGAATCAATACCGTACATAAATACAGCCGTTTTAGCTCACCTCCTGAAAGTTTCTCCACAAAATCATATTGTTTTTTTCTGTCGAATAAAAAACGTTCTAATAAATGTCCTGCCGATAGTTTTCGGCCTTTACCCAAAGGAATATACTCGCCAAATTCTTTGATTACCTCAATGACCTTTTGTCCTTCTTTAACATGGATTCCCTTTTGGGTATAATAGCCAAATTTAACAGTTTCACCGGGGATAACTTTACCTGAATCGACCTTAATTCTATCAGTAATCAAGTTTAAAAAAGTAGATTTACCCGTACCGTTTTTACCAATAATCCCGATACGTTCTCCTCGTTTAAAAACATAATCAAATTGATCTAAAATGAGTTTATCATCAAAAGATTTGGAAATTTTATGCAATTCTAAAATCTTACTTCCCAAACGCTCCATATTAATCTCTAATTGCACTTCATGGTTGTCACGGCGTTGACTTGCTTTTTCTTTAATTTGGTAAAAATCATCTATTCTAGATTTCGATTTTGTGGTACGAGCCTTAGGCTGACGTCGCATCCAATCTAATTCCTTTTTAAAAAGATTTTTAGCCTTATTAACCGTGGTTTGTTCAATAGCAATGCGTTCCTCCTTCTTTTCTAAATAGTAAGAATAGTTTCCTTTGTAAGTATGGAGTTTCCCTTGATCTAATTCTACAATTTCATTACAGACACGTTCTAGAAAATAACGGTCGTGAGTTACCATAAACAAAGTGATTTTCTCCTTTTGAAAATAGTTTTCTAACCATTCTATCATTTCTAGGTCTAAGTGATTGGTAGGCTCATCTAAAATCAATAAATCTGGCTTATTAATTAAAATAATGGCCAAAGACAATCGCTTTCGTTGTCCACCAGAAAGATTAGCTACTTTTAGATTTAAATCTTCTAGTTTTAATTTGTAAAGTATTTGTTTGTATTGTGTTTCAAAATCCCACGCCTGGTGCTGATCCATCAAATCAAATGCTTTTTGATAAGTCTCAGCATCATCTGGATTTTTTAAGGCAGCTTCATATTGCTGAACCACTTTCAATACCTTATTGTCTGAACTAAAAATAGCCTCTTCAATAGTTTGTTCAGCATCTAAATTATCGGTTTGCGATAAATAAGCAATGTGTAAATCTTTTCTAGACACCACTTGCCCTGTATCAGAACTATCTCTACCAACTATAATATTTAAAATGGACGTTTTACCTGTTCCGTTTTTGGCAACAAAGGCGATTTTTTGATCTTTATTGATGCCGAAAGAGATGTTTTCAAACAAGACTCTTTCACCATAAGATTTTGATATATTTTCAACAGATAAGTAATTCACAGCAGTAATTTAATTGCTGCAAAGTAAGTAAAGTTTCTGCCATTGTTGGTGTTTTACCAAACAATTAACAGAGTAAATAATTTACCCTTTAAACTCAGATTTAAAGTTTTTTTGATAGGCTTCCCATTGTTCTTTAGTGGTCACTTCTTTGTGTTTGTCTGACGCAAAAAATTTTAAAAACAATTCCAATTGTTTTGGAGCATGATATCCTGGTATTGGAGCAATTAAATCTGCTTTTTCATCTAAAAAAATAATAGTTGGATAGGCCTGTACTCTTAAATGTTGAGCAAATTGATGTTGGCTGTTTCTTCCTTTTTTAGAAGCGTCAAACCTTGGGTTTTCATAGGTTTTATCCTTAAAAATAATGGCTTTCCCTCCCTCAGCATTGAACTTTACAGCATAAAAATTTTTATTTACATAATCGGCAACATCCTCATTATGAAACGTGTTTCTATCTAACATTTTACATGGGCCACACCAAGTGGTGTACATATCCATCATGATTTTACGAGGTGCTGTTTCTTGAGCAGCAGTAGCTTCTTCAATAGTCATCCAATTAATTTCACCTTTTTGAGCAAATCCTGTAAAGGTATAAACCAGTATAAAAAGTAGTACAATTATTTTTTTCATGTGTAAAATATTTATTTTCTTACTAAGACGCAAAGACTATGCCTTAATTACATTGAACGCTAGAGATTCTTTTTTAGTGCACTCAATGCATTGAGTATACTATCGAATACCGTGCATTAGTTTTTTAAGTAATGGATTTAATAACAATAAAATCACACCTACTATAGCAGGAATAATAGTAAATATTAAAAAGAAATAAGACATTGAATATTTTTCAACAATAACATCTATATAACTCCCTACTTGTGCAGCTAAAAGATTTCCCGCTGCAATAGCTAAATACCACATGCCAAACATCATACCTATTTTTTTTGGTGGTACTAATTTTGAAACATAAGACAAGCCTACTGGAGACAAACATAATTCTCCCATTGTATGCAGAAGATAAGCTAAAACTAACCAAATTAAACTTACGGACGCTGTTTTTGCTCCTTGTGGAATAGAACTTGAGCCATAAGCTAAAGCACCAAAACCTATTCCTAATAATATCATCCCAACACCAAACTTTACAGCTGCTGAAGGATTGTACTTACTTTCCCACCATTTTGAAAATAGTGGAGCCAAACCAATAATAAATAAAGAGTTTAATATTAAAAACCAAGAAGCCTCTATTTCTGCATTATCCTTTGGTAGGATAACACTTAATTTCCAAAGTGCTATTGCCCAAACTCCTAAAAAACTAAACGCTAATATGCTATTAGAAAGCGATATTCTTTTGAAGGTTTGACTAAATAATTTGAATAAGACCCAAGTAATTACCATCAAAGGTACAACGGTTATTAATGTGTCAACTACTTTAAATATAGTAGCTGAGTTACCTACCAAAGCACGTTGCGTATAATCTTTAGCAAAAATAGTCATAGAACCACTTGCTTGTTCAAAAGCAGCCCAAAAGAAAACGGTTAAGACAGCCAATATCCCTACAACGATATAACGATCTCTTTGTACGTTTAAAGAGACTTTTTCTTCTTCTATATCAGGATTCTCAATGGCATCCGATAAATCAATCTTTTTAGAAGGCTCTTTACCTATACCTCCAAAAATTTCTCTACCAAACCAGAATTGTAACATTCCTAAAAACATAAAAACTCCTGCCAAACCAAAACCTGTAGAATAACTTAAATTACTTGCTAAAAACCCACACAATAAGACTCCTAAAAACCCTCCAGAATTCACACCCATATAAAAAATAGTAAAAGCACCATCTTTTCTGTCAGGAAATTTATCATACAAACCACTAATAATAGATGTAATATTTGGTTTAAACAGACCATTGCCCATAATTAAAAACCCGATACCTGCATATAAGGTTATTTCAGTTTCTAAAGCCATTGCAACATGCCCAAAAGTCATCATTAATGCACCTATTGCAACTGTTTTTTGATAGCCTAATAACTTGTCTGCAATCCACCCTCCAATGATTGGGGTTAAATATACTGAACTGGTATAAATACCTAATAAACCAATAGCTCTATCTCTAGTCCACTCCCAGCCACCATCTGCAAAAGATGAGGTAAGAAATAATACGAAAATTGCACGCATCCCGTAATAGGAAAAGCGTTCCCACATTTCTGTAAAAAATAAGACAAATAAAGCAGGTTTGTGCCCTAATAAACTAAATTCATTCGTTTTGATACTGTTATCCATAAAATATTTTGAGTGCTTATAAAAAAAGTCTTACCCTTTTATAGGCAAGACTTTATAAATGTTATTAATTGTCTGCCAATTCAAATCCTTCAGTTTCATCATCATGCATTTCAACTTCATTGTCTTCTGCTCCGTGGGTAAGTTTTTTTAGTTTCTTTAAAAATAAGAGTAATAATATACCGAATACAACGGTAAATATTACTAACATTCTAAAGGTGTTATATTCTTGTTTGCTTTGTTCTTCTTCAATTACAAAAGAAACTTCATAATTTTTACCATCACCTTCATTTTCAATTATTTTTGCCTCCTCTTTATTTTTTTCAAATAATAATGCAGCATGATAAGGTGTTTTTTTGGTTACTTTATGTTCTGTTAAATAGGTTTTTAGCTCTTCTTTTTTATTATAATCAAATAAATGGTTAATGTTTGTTTTTTTATCATAATCGTTAAAAACAACATTGTCATTTTCTAAATAAACATCTGATTTTATACTGAAATTTCTATCTTTTTCGATTGGATATTTAAATGTTTTTGTAATTTCTTTTGTAGTTCTATCTTTAAATTCTATTGAATCTTTTGAGGTGAAATTAAATATTTCTTCTTTGTTAACTATCATTTTACCTTTATAAGGCTCTAGTTGCGAAGACTCCCCGATATTACCTGCTAGTTTATTTCCAAATCCAGTTGCTGCAAAATAAACGCCCATCATAATAGAGGCATATTTTACAGGAGCTAATTTTGTAATGAATGATAATGATACAGGAGATGTACATAATTCTCCAATGGTATGAAAGAGGTAGGCTAAAAATATCCAAATCATGGCTGCTTTACCAAATTCTACAGATGAGGCTTCTTTAGAGGCAAACATCATAAATACGTAACCAAGCCCCATAATTATAGTACCTATAGCCATTTTAAAAATGGATGATGATTCTTTTCCTGATTTCTTCCACCAGATCCAAAAACCTCCAATAATAGTCCCAAAAATGATAATATACCCAGCATTTAGCGATTGAAAAACGGCTGCAGGAATTTCAGGTAACCAAGAGAAACCAATTACTCGATCAACCTTTGTGTCTGTATACAAATTCATTAACCCTCCTGCCTGTTCAAAAGCACCCCAAAATACAATTACAATCAAAAAAGAAATTAATAAAACAATTACCCTGTCTTTTTCAATTTTATTTAGAGGTTTTTTTGCAATTTCGGAATCCAAATTTGAACTTTTATCTCCAATAAAATTACCTACATGTGTTAGGAATTTTTGTCCCCTGATATATACAATCTGACCTAATATCATTCCTAGACCCGCTAAACCAAACCCATAATGCCATCCGTATTTAAAAGCAACTATTCCAACTGTTATACTCGCTAAAAAAGCTCCAATATTAATACCAATATAAAAAATTGTAAATCCGCTATCTCTTCTAATATCTCCTTTTTGATAAAGGCCACCAACCATTGTTGAGATGTTTGGTTTTAAACCACCAACTCCTAAAATAATCAATATTAATCCTGTAAAAAACGCCCAACTTTGTGGTATCGCTAAGGTAATATGTCCTAAAACTAATAAAAAACCGCCAAGCATAACGGTTTTCTTTTGACCTAACCATCTATCTGCAATTATTCCACCAGGTATCGATGCGACATAAACTAACATAGTGTACCAACCATATAACCACAAAGCATCTTTACCACTCCACCCTAAACCTGGATCTACTGCAGTTGCCGAAGTCGCTATATATAAAGTTAACAATCCACGCATTCCATAATAAGAAAAACGTTCCCACATTTCTGTAAAAAATAGTACATACAACCCTATTGGGTGACCGAATAATTCTTTTTGATGTGGTTTTAGTGTAATATCTGACATATATTAGGTTTGTTATTGTTTAAATAATTAATTTGGAGCTAAAAATAGTCTTTTTTTTCCTGACTTTATTTTTTATAGTTGTTGTATGTCTAATAAGTCTTTTGTTCTACCTAGTTTTATTTTACTATCTATCAAATCATCAAACGCTATCGTAAAAATCTTTGTCCTTTACCTTTAACCTCTTTGCTTAGGTTTTTAGGAGTTGTTTCTATCCAAAAATCTACATCTGCAGAGTGCCTTTGGTAGCTATGAAAATTAACTGCACCACCTACAACCATTAACATTTTAACATTATTTATATTAGCTAATTTTAAAAAAATATTTATTTTTTATTCCCACTGCATTTATTCTGGAATTTCTATAATAAAATTATCAGATTTTTCTTTTTTAGCTTTAATAGGGAATTGATTTACCCTTTCCATCAAACGCAAAAATGTATAAAATCGATCTGCTTTAGATAGCTTTAAAAAAGCCTCTTGTTGAGCTTTATTACTTTCTTCTTTAGTTTGAAATTTAATTTCCATCACAAATATCTCTTTATAAAAAGTCGTTCTTTTATTAAAGCGATTCAAGTTTACGGAAATTTCATTAAAAACCAATCAAAATCAACTAGAAAAAATGGGTTTTGTATATTTGAACTCAAATTAAATGCTTGTCAATGACCAAAACTGTTACTGGATTTTCAAAACTGACTAAAAAAGAGAAGATAGATTGGCTGATTTCTAATTTTTTAGAAAATAAGCCAAAGGCTTTTACTACACTTGAGCAGTATTGTAATTCTGACAAAGAACTACAACAAATCCACGATGAATTTATAGAAAACACCATTTCTAATTTCTATTTGCCTTATGCCGTGGCTCCTAATTTCATTATAAACGGAAAGTCTTATGTGATACCAATGACTACAGAAGAAAGTTCTGTAGTTGCTGCTGCATCTTTAGTCGCTAAATTTTGGAGCGATAAAGGCGGATTTAAAACTGAAGTAATTTCTACAATAAAATCAGGGCAAGTACATTTTATGTACAACCATGATTTTGAAGATTTACAACGCTATTTTACCACAATTAAACCAGAGTTAATAGAAGCTACCGCGTCAATTACCAAAAACATGCGTAAACGTGGTGGTGGTATTTTAGATATTCACCTCAATAACAAAACTGATAAACTTGATAATTACTATCAATTACATGTTACTTTTGACACTATTGACAGTATGGGTGCTAATTTTATCAATTCGTGCCTAGAAGCAATTGCTAAAGTCTTTAGAAATGATGATATTGAAATTGTGATGAGTATTTTATCGAATTATATTCCTGATTGTTTGGTAAAAGCAGAAGTCAGTTGTAAAATTGACGAATTGGGTGAAAATGCGACTGAATTTGCTCAAAAATTTTATCAAGCGGTTCAAATTGCACATGTTGAACCTTATAGAGCCGTTACTCATAATAAAGGAATAATGAATGGCATTGATGCTGTGGTTATTGCTACAGGAAACGATTTTAGAGCGGTTGAAGCAGGTGTACATGCCTATGCGGCTAAAAATGGTACTTATAAAGGCTTAAGTAATTGCTCAATTGATGATGGTATTTTTAAGTTTTGGCTTGAAATCCCTTTGGCTGTTGGTACTGTTGGAGGCTTAACAGCATTGCATCCTTTGGCAAAATTATCATTAGAAATTTTGCAAAATCCATCCGCTAAAGAATTGATGCAAATCATTGCCGTTGCTGGCTTGGCACAAAATTTTGCCGCCTTAAAATCACTGACCACAACTGGCATCCAAAAAGGACATATGAAAATGCATTTACAAAATATTTTAAATCAATTGGGAGCAAATCTTGCTGAAAAAATTGAATTATTAAACTATTTTGATAACAGACATGTAAGCTTCAGTATAGCTTCTGATGCCTTGCAAAAGCTAAGAGTGACAAAATTATTAGAATAATTAATTTCTATAGATTGATAAAAAAAATTTATACCATTTCTGATTCGTTTTTATATTAAGTTCATATCTTTGAGAAAACTAAAATAATTTTAATTAAAAATAAATAATTATGGCTTTTGAATTACCAAAATTAGGTTACGCATATGATGCGTTAGAACCATATATTGATGCAAAAACTATGGAAATACACCATACAAAACATCATAACGGATATACAAACAATTTAAACAATGCTATTGCTGGTACTGACCTTGATGGGAAATCTATTGACGATATTTTAACAAATTTAGAGTTGGATAATGCTGCTGTTAGAAATAATGGCGGTGGCTTTTACAATCATAGCTTGTTCTGGCAAGTAATGAACCCTGAAGGGAAAGGAAGACTTTCTGGTGCTTTAGCTGATGCAATTAATGATGCTTATGGCTCTTTTGAAGAATTTAAAACTGCTTTTTCTAAAGCTGCTAGCACACGTTTTGGCTCAGGTTGGGCTTGGCTTTGTGTTCATAAAGGTGGTAAAGTTGAAATTTGCTCTACACCTAATCAAGATAATCCTCTAATGCCTGGTATTGGCTGTGGAGGTACACCAATTTTAGGTTTAGATGTATGGGAACATGCCTATTATCTAAATTATCAAAACAGAAGACCAGATTATATCAATGCCTTTTTTAATGTCATCAACTGGAATGAAGTTGAAAGACGTTATAATGCTGCAAAATAAAAAATCTTCTCCAAAGCCCTCTCTATAGAAGAGGGACTAAATAAAAAAAGTAATGATTTAACAAAAGTTGAGTCATTACTTTTTACTTTAAAAATAATCTTATATCACGATAGTGAACTCAAGAAATATTGCATTAGTCCTTGCTTTTTTAGCAGCTTTAATTTATGGTGTAACATACACTATAGCTAAAGACATCATGCCCTTGTATGTTAAACCTTATGCTTTTATTGTTTTAAGAGTTTTTGGTGCCACTTTATTATTTTGGATTGCAGGCTTATTCATAGCCAAAGAACGTATTGAAAAATCAGATTATTTTAGAATTTTTTTAGCCGCCATTTTCGGTGTGGTAATAAATATGCTTGCTTTTTTTAAAGGATTAAGTTTAACTACACCCATAAGTGCATCTGTAATGATGTTAACCTCTCCTATTTTGGTATTGATACTGTCTGCAATCATTTTAAAAGAAAAAATAACAGCCATTAAGGTTATTGGAATTGGTGTTGGTTTAACTGGAGCTGTTATTTTAATTGTTTATGGACAAACTCCAGGATCAAGTACTAATGCAACTTTGGGTAATTTCTTAGTATTTATAAATGCAACTTCCTATAGTTTATATATTATTATTGTAAAGCGGTTAACTGATAAATACAATCCGTTAACCTTTATCAAATGGCTATATTTAATAGGGTTGTTTTTAGTTATCCCTTTCGGATATACAGAACTACAAGAAATACAATGGCAAAATATTCCAACCTCTATCTACTATAAAATAAGTTTTGTAGTTGTTTTTACTACGTTTTTTGCCTATCTGTTTAATATTTTTGCCTTGACCAAGTTAAAACCGACAACTTTAAGTAGTTTTATCTATTTACAACCCGTTTTAGCATCATTATATGCTTTATTTGCTGGTAGTGATCGTATAAATTTAACTAAAATAGTAGCTACACTATTCATTTTTATGGGCGTTTATATTGTTACCCTAAGTAACAGACCTAAATTATCATAATTTGTGTAAATTTGCTCAAACCTATTTTTAGTATATGATTCAATCAATGACAGGCTATGGTAAAGCCGTTACACAATTACCTCAAAAAAAAGTAACTGTAGAAATTAAAACATTAAACAGTAAAAATTTAGACTTAAATGTACGTGTACCAAGTACTTATAGAGAAAAAGAATTAGAAGTAAGAAGCAAGCTCTCAAAGCAATTGCAGAGAGGTAAAGTAGATTTTTATATATTTATTGAAGTAACAGGTGATGAAACCACAACAGTCATCAATAAAGAAGTGGTGAATAATTATATAGATCAATTAAGAAATATTGCTGAAACCAGTCCAGAAAACACTTTAGAAATTGCGATGCGATTGCCAGATGCTTTAAAAACAGAACGTCAAGAATTTGATAAAACAGAATGGCTAGAAATAGAAAAAACTATTGACCTTGCCGTTAAAGAGGTGAAAAAATTTAGAGCTGATGAAGGTATTGTTTTAGCAAATGATTTTAATAACCGCATTACTAATATTCAAAAATTATCTAAAGAAGTACTTGTTTTAGATAAAGAAAGGATGATTTTAGTTCGTGAACGTTTAGAAAAATCTGTTAATGATTTAAAACAAAATGTTGATGAAAATAGATTTGAACAAGAGTTGATTTATTATTTAGAAAAACTAGATATTACTGAAGAAAAAGTCCGTTTAAAAAATCACCTTGATTATTTTTTACAAGAGCTTTCAGGTAATGAATCTAATGGTAAAAAATTAGCATTTATTTCCCAAGAAATAGGTAGAGAAATCAATACTATGGGTTCTAAATCTAATTTTGCCCCTATGCAAAAGGTTGTGGTGCAAATGAAGGACGAATTAGAAAAAATTAAAGAACAATTGCTCAATGCTTTGTAAATAAAAAACATACTACTTCGTATTTAATTAGTGTTAAATGTTTGACAATTAGTAATTTATTTTTACATTTTAAAACATACGTATTAGTAATTAATCAAGAAAATGGCTATAGCAACAAAACCTATTAAAAAAAGAGGTAAACTCATTGTGTTTTCAGCCCCTTCTGGCTCTGGAAAGACCACTATTGTCAAACATTTACTAGGTGTAGATGCTTTGAATTTAGAATTTTCTATTTCTGCTACTTCACGTGAAAAACGTGGTGATGAAATTGATAAAAAAGACTATTATTTTATCTCTTTAAAAAATTTTAAAAATCATATTAAAAGTGATGCTTTTTTAGAATGGGAAGAAGTGTACAGGGACAACTTTTACGGAACATTAAAAAGTGAAGTTGAGCGTATTTGGGCTACAGGAAAACATGTTATTTTTGATATTGATGTTGCAGGTGGATTACGGATAAAAAAGAAATTTCCAGAGGAAACATTGGCTGTTTTTGTAAAACCACCAAGTATTGATGAATTAAAAATACGTTTAAAAAAGCGAAAAACTGAAAGTGATGATCGTATCAATATGAGAATTGCTAAAGCATCAGTAGAATTGGCTACAGCACCTCAATTTGATAAAATCATCAAGAATTATGATTTAGAAGTTGCTTTAAAAGAAGCCGAAAAATTGGTTGCTGAGTTTGTAAACTCACCGACTCCTAAAAAGAATTAAGATGAACATAGGTTTGTATTTTGGCACTTTTAATCCTATTCATATTGGGCATTTAGCCATTGCCAATCATTTAGTTGAATTTTCAAACTTAGATGAAGTTTGGCTGGTTGTAACACCTCATAATCCTTTTAAGAAAAAAGCATCATTATTGGCAGATAATCATCGCTATCAGATGGTGCAAATTGCTACAGAAGATTATCCTAAATTAAAATCTTCAACTATTGAATTTAACTTACCACAACCTAATTATACCGTAAATACGTTGGTTCATATTTCTGAAAAGTATCCACAACATCAATTCAATTTGATTATGGGAGAAGATAATTTAGCTTCTTTTCATAAATGGAAAAATTATGAAGTAATTTTAGAACATCATAATATTTATGTTTATCCTAGAATTTATCAGGGTGAAAAACCAAAAAATCAATTTGAAAATCATCCAAAAATTCATATCATTAAAGCTCCAATTATGGAAATTTCTTCAACATTCATTAGAAAATCCATTGCAAATAAAAAAAATATAGAGCCACTACTCCCTTGTAAAGTGTGGAAATATATTGATGAAATGAACTTTTATAAGTAAACGATAATTTATAGACTTTTTTTTTTGCTTCAATAACTAAAAAAACCATTGTATATTTGTAGTAACAATAGTATGACAAAAAAGAAAATCAATAAAACTAAAATTAAAGAAAAACTGACCTTTAAATATAGGTTTGTCGTCTTAAATGAAGATACTTTTGAAGAACGCTTTTCTTTTAAACTTAACAGACTTAATGTACTGATTTTAACATCATTATTTTCTGTGTTATTGATTGGATTAACTATCTTTTTAATTGCTTTCACTCCACTTAAAGAGTATGTTCCTGGTTATTCTTCCTCTTCTTTAAAGAAAAAAGCTTCCCAGTTAGTTTATAAAGTAGACTCTCTACAACAAAAATTAGCAATTAATGATATTTATATTCAAAATATTCAGCAAGTATTGACTGGAAAAGTAAAAAACATCACTTTTAATAAAGATTCTATTGCTCAACAATTACGCATTGAAGATATGAATTTTAAACCTAGTCAAACAGATTCTGTTTTTAGAGAAGAAGTAGAACGACAAGACAGATATAGTGTTTTTGAAAAAGCTACAAAAAAAACAAATTTGGTCTTTTTTGCACCGATTACTGGAGAAATTTCTGATGTCTATAATGCGGAAAAAAAACATTATGCTGTAGATATTGCTGTAGAAAAAAACTCTCCGGTTAAAGCCGTAGCTGATGGCACTGTTATTTTTACAGGTTTTACTGTAGAAACAGGTTTTGTAATTATTATTGAACATACCAAAGGATTTCTATCTGTTTATAAGCACAATTCTTCTATTCATAAAGAACAAGGAGATATTGTAGTTTCAGGAGAAGCCATCGCCAATTCTGGGTCAACTGGTGATTTGTCAACTGGCCCTCATTTACATTTTGAATTATGGAATGAAGGCTTTCCTGTTGATCCTCAAAAATATATAGATTTTAAATAATGCATATCAAGTCTATTTTAGTCAAGCCAATTGCTAAACGTATTCAAAAACGTATTTATCAATGGGCAAATCAGCCTGAAAAAACACAAAAAAAAGTTTTTAAAAAATTAATACGTCAAGCTAAAAACACCTCTTTTGGTAAAGATCATAAGTTTGGTGCAATTACAACCTATAAAGATTTTCAGAATCAAGTTCCTGTTAGAGATTATGAAGCTTTAAAACCCTATATAAATCAAATAATAGAAGGTAAGTCTGATGTGCTTTGGCAAGGTAAACCTCTCTATTTTGCAAAAACTTCGGGTACAACTTCAGGTGCAAAATACATTCCACTAACCAAAGAATCAATGCCTTATCACATTAAAGCTGCGAGAAACGCTTTGTTAATGTATATTGCAGAAACAGGTAATGCTGATTTTGTTAATGGTAAGATGATTTTTTTACAAGGGAGTCCTATTATTGACACTAAAAATAAAATCAATACAGGCAGACTTTCAGGTATAGTTGCTCACTATGTGCCTAAATATTTGCAAAAAAATAGAATGCCTAGTTGGGATACCAATTGTATTGATGATTGGGAAACTAAAGTAGATGCTATAGTTGAAGAAACGCTAAAAGAAGATATGACACTAATCAGTGGTATACCATCTTGGGTGCAAATGTATTTTGAAAAATTAGCAGTAAAAACAGGTAAGAGTATTAGTGAAATTTTTCCAAATTTCAACCTGTTTGTTTATGGTGGCGTAAATTATGAACCCTATAGAAATAAATTTGAAAAAATGATGGGTAAAAGGGTTGATTCTATTGAACTATATCCTGCATCTGAAGGTTTTTTCGCCTTTCAAGACAAACAAAATGAAAAAGGAATGCTCTTGTTACTCAATGGAGGCATTTTTTATGAATTTATTAAGGCTGATGAATTTTTTGATAAAAACCCAACGCGAATTACCATTACAGACGTTGAATTGAACATCAATTATGTAATAATTATCTCTACTAATGCTGGGCTTTGGGCCTATAATATTGGCGATACAGTACAGTTTACATCCTTAAAACCGCATCGAATAATTGTTTCGGGTAGAATTAAGCATTTTATTTCTGCCTTTGGCGAACATGTTATTGCAAAAGAAGTTGAGCAAGCTATACAAGATGCTATTAAAGGAACTCAAGTTACCATAAATGAATTTACTGTAGCCCCACAAACCAACCCAACAGGTGAATTACCTTATCATGAATGGTTTATTGAATTTGAGAATGAGCCTGATAACTTAGATGATTTTATCACTAAAGTGGATGCCAGTATGCAAAAGCAAAATTCATATTATTACGACTTGATTGTTGGCAACATTTTACAAAGGCTTAAAATCACTAAAGTACAGAAGGGTGGTTTTCAAAATTATATGAAATCTGTAGGAAAATTAGGTGGGCAAAATAAAATACCACGTTTGTCTAATGATAGAAAAATTGCTGATGCGTTATCATTTCAAGTTAAAAATTAGTATTTATGAAATGAGCTGTAACAATATAGTTATACCAATGAGGTTATTAGCGAATTCCATCTGACAATTAAAAAACAATAAAATGAAACAGATGAAAGTAATCTCAGTAAATATTGGCGAAAAAAGAAAAATTCAATGGCGAAGAAAAACTGTTGAAACAGGAATTTTTAAAGCTCCGGTAAACGAACCCATTTTTTTAGATATTGAAGATGTGCAAAAAGATAATGTTGTTGATAGAAAGCATCATGGCGGGATTTTACAAGCGGTTTATGCATATAGTGAAGGTCATTACGAATATTGGCAAGAGCTTTATCCTGATTTAGAATGGAATTACGGGATGTTTGGTGAAAATATAACCATAACAAATCTAGACGAAACTAAAATACATCTTGGCAGTGTTTATCAATTAGGTAATGCTAAAATAGAAGTTACCAAACCTAGAGAACCTTGCTATAAATTAGGTATTCGATTTAATGACCCTAAAATCATCAAACAGTTTTGGAACTCCACTAAAAGTGGCCTCTATTTCAAAATACTAAAAACAGGGTTTGTTGCTGAAAATGATGAGTTAATTTTAATAAAAGAAGCTATCCTTAACCCAACCATAGCTGAAGTGTATCATTTGAAAAGGATTAAAAAAGGGGGTCAGTCTCAGGGCAAACTCACACTTTTTTTTCTAGTAAACACTAGATATTCATTTGATTTATAGTTGTTTAAGTTATTAATTGTTTATATATTACACTGATAATCAATAATTTAACTTTATGAAATCAGATAGTAAAATAATCAGCATTTTTAAGCAAGTAGAAGATCCGAGAAGCCATATA
>JAMONB010000094.1 GCA_027066745.1 Flavobacteriaceae bacterium | reverse complement strand
TTTTTTATCGCCATAATAAGTGTTCAACTAAATGCTCAAACAGAAGATGTTAGGTATAAAGGTAAAATAGTTTTTCCGTTTGGTGTTGTTGAGCAGATAGATTCTAAAGAGCTTTCCGAACAACGAATCTTGAATATTTACCTGCCTTTAGGTTATCATCCAGACTCACTGACAACCTACCCAACAATTTATGTGTTAGATGGCTCTCAAAATGAGGATTTTCCTCACATAGCTGGTCTTGTACAGTTTATGAATATGTATGATTTAGTGCCAAAATCAATTGTTGTAGGTATTGCAAATGTTGATAGGTATAGAGACTTTACGTATCCAAGCTCTGTTAAAAGAGATAAAAAAGACATTCCGACAAGTGGTGGTTCTGAAAAATTTATCAATTTTATTGAAAAAGAAGTGCAACCTTTTATCACTAATAATTATAAAACGAATACACATAAAACTATTATTGGTCAATCTCTTGGAGGGTTGGTGGCTACAGAAATTTTATTAAAAAGACATTATTTATTTGATGATTATATTATTGTAAGTCCGTCACTTTGGTGGGATAATGAAAAACTAGTAGATAAAGCTCCTACTTTTTTTGAATTGAATAAAACGCTTAAAAAAAGAATTTTTATTTCCTTAGGAAAAGAGCATCCTGTGATGCATAAAGTTGCTGATAGATTAGTTGATGCAATTAAAACGTCTAAGAATGAGCAGATAGAATTATTTTATGAACCTATTCTTGAAGAAGATCATGCTACTATTTTACATAAAGCGGTGTATTTAGCATTTGAAAAATTATATAAAAAGGATAAAAAACTAAAATGAGTTTGATATATTGCCCCCTTTAAAATTAAAAGATTTTTATGAAAAAAGTAATACTATTATTCACTGTGTTTGCATTTTTGTTTTCTTGTAATTCAGAAAAAAAAGGATCAATGTTGGTGACAGGTGAAATCAAAAACCTTAAAAAAGGGACATTGTATTTACAAAAAATAAAAGACACATTACTAGTCACTGTAGATTCAATTGCTTTAGATGGTGTAGGTACTTTTAACTTATCAGATGAAATAGAGAGTCCTGAGCTTTATTTCTTATCATTAGCGAAATCGCCAACAAAGCAAATCTCCTTTTTTGGTGAAGAAGGAACCATTACTATCAATACCAAACTTGACAAATTTGTTTATGGAGCAACCATTAAAGGGCTTTCTAATCAATTGTTATTGGATGAGTATAAAAAGATGATAGGTCAATTTAATGACAAGCGATTAGATTATATCAAAGCAAATTTTGATGCTCAAAAAGCGAAAGACTCTATAAAAATTGCTGTTATTGATAAAAAAATAAAAAGTTTAATAAAAAACAGGTACTTGTACACCGCTAATTTTGCTAAAAATCATGCAGATAAAGAAGTAGCCCCTTATTTGGCATTGACAGAATTAGCAAATGCAAACATAAGATTATTAGATACTGTAAATAATTCCATGTCAGATAAAGTTAGAAATTCTGTTTATGGTAAAAAATTGGAAGTGTTTATTAAAGAGATTAAAAGTAAAGAATAAAAATATCAAGGCCTACTAGATTTTTAAAACCTAGTAGGTCTAAAAGTATATTAACCTTATTTGATTATTTCTCGTTCTTCTAAATTTGCTTCAATAGTTTTCTTTTTAATCCAAGCATCACGTAATTGTTTTTTTGCAAACAATTCTAATTGATCGCCAATATGTTTACTGCCAGGCTGACTAGCATTGCCATAGCCTAAAATTACTTTTGCTTTTATTTCGTCACCAAACTCAGTTGCACAAACATAACCATCTCCATGAAAAGCATAGTATTTTCCATCTTTCCCTTTAGAAAAAGCTAAGGTTCTAAACACTCCAAGGCTCCCAAAACTACCATTTGCAGGAATTTCATGTTCTCCAACCTTGATTCTAAATACTGAGCCGTATGGCACTTCTAATGTTCCAAGTTTTTTGAGCATGCTTTCAGAAACTCCTTTTAATGTTGCTAAAACAATTGCAGGACTTTTCAATCCGTCAGGAGTAGTTAAAGGTTTTTTTGCAGACCATTTTTCTTTAAATAAGTTTTGATTGTCTAATGAGAAAATTAAATTGACAAATAGGACAGCACCTTTACTGTCTGCATTAAATTCACCATTCCAGTTTTTTAATACATCTAAAGCAACTGTTGTTAAGCTGTCTTTATTGATAGTTCGCAATTGTTCAAAATCATCTTTAAGTCGTTCAAAAAGTGATGATTTTGTTGAATGCTTTAAGTTGATAATATCTTCTAAAGTCAAATCTTTTTTATTGCGTAATAAACGTGCAGATTGTTGAGGTCTAAAGCCCATATTATTGATGGAAATATCCTTATCATAAGCATTGTAATCAATTTCTTGAGGAATTGTAGATGTAAAAGGACCTTCATTGGCATTTTGTAACCAGCCACTTTTCGGATTTAATAATTTTGGTAATTCTTTATATGGATGGTATTTATCCCAAATTAAATCACTGTTATCTCCTGAAACTGTTTTGCTCCAATCTTTCCATTCACCTTTTTTATCTGGGATATTTCCTGAAAAATAATAAAATATATTTCCAGTTTTATCAGCATAAATTACATTGAATAAGCCAATGGCATTTTGTTTTAAGGCCGTTTCAAATTCATTGAAATTTGTCGCTTTTCCCATATCGTACCATTGTTGAAGAATATGAGGTGGGTTTTCCATATAAGGAAAACGAAGGGCTAAGGCTTTATTTCCTTTTTCAGAAATAACAACGCCGTGTTTAGAAACTTTTCGTTGTATAGTGTCAATTTTAATAGTACCATTTTCTTGTTTAGATTTTATAATCTTATTTTCAATATTAAAATCTAAATACTCACCATCTAATAGGTATTTACCATCTTTTAAAGTCAGTTCATATAAATCGGTATTGTCTAAGGTGTTGACAGTATGTGTCCATCCCAAATGATCATTAAATGCAATACTAATAATAGGAAAACCGATAAGTGTAACTCCATAAATATTTTCACCATTTAAATTGTAATGGGCTTCAAAAAATTTATATGAAGCGTAATTGTCTGTCCAAGGTAAATGTGGATTTGACAATAATAAGGCATTTCCGTTTTTTGTATTTTTTGGAGCTATCGCCCAAGCATTTGATCCTTTTTCCCATCGTTGTCCTTTATTAAATTCTTTATCGGCCAAAAATTCATAGTAAACACCTCTTAAAATATGTGCATAAATATCAACAGGTTTTACAGGTAAAACAACTTTGTATTTTTTATCAATCTTTGTCGGATTT
>JAMONB010000093.1 GCA_027066745.1 Flavobacteriaceae bacterium | reverse complement strand
AAGCCGGAGCCAAGCTGGCAATAATTGGTGAAAACGGTGTCGGCAAAACCACCTTATTGCGTTGTCTTATTGATGAACTTCCTGCCAACCAAGGCATTGTAAAATGGTCAGAAAACGCCTGTTTTGGCTACTGTCCGCAAGACAGCACAGTGGATTTTGATTGCGAACTATCTTTATTCGATTGGATGTCACAATGGCGCACACCCAAACACGATGATTTAAAGGTTCGTGCCATGTTGGGTCGACTTTTATTCAATGAAGATGACTTTAACAAAAAAGCCAAAGTCTGTTCTGGTGGTGAAAAAAATCGATTATTGTTCGGCAAACTGATGATGAGCGATATTAATGTGCTAATCATGGATGAACCAACCAACCACATGGATATGGAAGCGATTGAAGCATTGAATAATGCCCTAAAAGAATGGGATGGAACCCTGCTTTTTGTCAGTCATGACAGAGAATTTGTTTCTTCACTAGCCACCAGAATTGTCGAAATCAAAGATCATAAGGTTATTGACTTCCATGGCACTTACGAAGAATACCTTGCCAATCAGGCTTTGAATTCGCAAGTTCATTTAAGACGTTGAAGTGAAGTAAAATGAAGCAATTGGTTAAAACAGTCTATCAATATAGTGGTAACGACTTAGCTTAGCGGCAGGCGAAAGTGGCGCTTATTGTTGCTTCCGCTGAAATTGCATAGTTATCTGGTTAGTTTTTTAATTCCTCTCTAGCCTCGGCATTTAAAATAACGCTCATAATGTTGATCTTATCAGAGTCATTAAATCCCATTTCTCGTCTTAAATCTTTTAGAAATTTATCTCCATCTATTAACATATTAAATGTGTTATCATCAGTCGAGTTTTGAACAAGCTTTGAATCATAATCCAAATAATTCTGTATAAGCTCTTCACTACCCCAGTTCATCAGTCCTTTTTTGAAGTCCATCATTTCATTTTCTGCTTTAGTAGACATGCCTTTTTCTGCCCCTTCTTTTACATTTTTTAGCATCTCAAAATAAGAATTGTAGAAATGTGCAAAAACTTTTTGTTTTTCTTTGACAACAAGAAGTTCCATTTCTCTTTCTTTGATATTTTTGTTGTTTACAGCTATTGATAATACAGAAGTAATTGCTGCAATAATAGCTCCAACTATTCCAAAAACAGCTATTTTATGTTCTATTTTATCAACGTAAAACACAGCCCATGTTGAAAGTGAAAACAAGAAGCAGGTCAATAGAGCAATCCAAATTTTTAACATTAATAATTTTTCCTATGTATGAGTGATAACACCTTGCTCAGCGAAAAAGTGTGAGCGGTAGCGAGTAGTTTTCCCGATGCAGCAACTTGTTAAGTATTTATTCTTGTATCGTAAATATGTTTCATTGTTTTTGATAGAGGTGGCTCAGGATAAAACTTTCCAAATTTTTCTTTGAAATACTTTATTCGTTTGGTGAGCAATCCTTTATTTCTTGCGTAGGGGTGAATCCATACCCAATCTAACCACCAGTGCTCGCCATCCTTATGATTTCTTTTTCTAAAGCAACCACCACCTAGAAATATTGTAGGTGTTACTGAATCACCTTCTTTCATAGCGCCACATGCTGATTCAGTAAACACAAAACCATGATACTCAACATGCTTACCAATATGTTCATTTGAACAAAATTGAATACCGTCATATTTAAACTCTCGCATAAAGTAACGGGCAAGTTGCTCCAAGGCTTCAAGATGTTCTTTAGGGCTTGATTTTGTAATTTCCAAAAAACCTCTGTGAGCAACCAATTCTTTAATAATTGGCAATTTAATTGTGTACTTATCTTCCAAGTTTAGCCTCATTTATTTTATACAATCACATAACAACTTATTATATGTACATTATTGCCATATAACGTTGTATTTTTGTATTTAATTTCAATAATTTTCATAGCTTTAATCATATCACAGCCCTTTTCAACTTAAAAGATAAAACCGTAAGGTGGGCTTGCCCACCAATTTAACACTATTACTTTATCGCAGTTGCTTAAACACTGATGGTGGGCAAGTCCACCTTACTGGATTGAGTGCTTTATTAGGTGATTTTTCAACGGTTGATGAAATCATAGAAATGATCGTCTTCTGAGTTAATCACAAAGCCTAATCGCTTATACAATAGTACTGCAGATTTATTGTTTTTGAAGCAACTTAATGTTAAATTTAATTGCTTTTTCTTCGCTTTATCACTTAACTTTCGAGTAACTGATGAAGCAAGCCCTCTTCTTTGAGCTTCAGTAAAAATGACAAGAAAATGTATGTGAATACTGTTTTGTTTAAGTCTATTACAAACTAAACCTACTTTGTCACCACCCACAAGAATCCAGCTAAACCACTCCAACTTTAAACGAGACTCAAAGCTATTTTTTTGAAACTCTTCATCCCAACCAAAAGCCTCATCAATGACAGGTTTCATATAGGCTTTGAATATTTCAAATGTCACGCTAAACTCGTCTTTTTTTAGTTTCAGAAATTCAATTTTCATGTTTTCACCTAACGCCCCAATAAGAGGCTAAAAATGGTTTGCTAAAATGTGTAGCGAAGCGAAATCTAGCAAACTATTTAGTCTTGCTTGATTGGATTGTTAGCATTATTGTCATCTATCGTTGTATTTTTGTATTTAATAATGCTTTTTTTCATAATTTTTATCAAATCACAACCCTTTTAAACTTAAAAAATTAAAACTGCAAGGTGGTCTTGCCCATCAATTTAATTTGTAAAGAATAAAAAAGAGTAATTAATTAATTAAGTAATAATAGCGATAGGTAAGGAATAATGACAAAGATACTAATCAGCAACTTAAATAGAGCCAGAAAGCCATAGGTCATTTTAGCTACATCCTCCTCTTTTATTCCGAATAACTTGCTATGTAATTTACCAATCATATTCTTGAATAGCATAATCAATACAGAAATAACCAGAAAAACACTGACATTAATAATTGTCATCCATTTAAAAAAGTCCGTTAGCAGATCTAAATTCATTTTTTACACCTCAACTATGTACATTAAGTTTAAGAAATATCGAACATTATTATATCACAGAGTAATAAATAAAACCGTGAACCTCAGGCGCTACTTTTTTCATGTGGTTGAATAACCTGATCAACAAATAGATTTTGGTCAAGTGATTTAATTACAAGCCAACCTCTGTGCTATAATCTCGCTCTTTTATCAGGTTAAGATTCATTGGAAGTTGTTCAATTAAAAGTTAATAAAAGCCAAAAAGATTTTAAAATCAACAGTCCTTTTGAGCCAGCAGGTGATCAACCTACT
>JAMONB010000092.1 GCA_027066745.1 Flavobacteriaceae bacterium | reverse complement strand
AGACTACGAATAAACTATTAGATTTTATTGATCCCAGAAATGTAGCAAGCGTAACTGTTTTAAAAGGATTGGCTGCTACCAACAGATTTGGTAGTGAAGGAGGAAGCGGCGTTATTTTAATTACTACAAAATCTTCTTTGGCAGGGAAAAAGAATAAAAACTCACAAAACACAGCGTTGGCAAAAGACAATGATTTTACTGAAAATTTATCTTCAATAAGCACTGCTATCAATGAAAAATACATTGATGAATTAAAAGAATTTAAAACTTTAAATGAAGTTTATAACCATTATTTAAAACAGCGTATTCATTACTTAAATGACCCGTTGTATTTTATAAATACCTCAGATTATGTATTGCAATTTGGAAATAAAGAATTGGCTTCTAAAATACTGTCAAACATATTAGAATTATATCCACAAGATGTCACATTATTTAAATTGGTTGCTTACAAAGCCGAACAACAACAAGATTTTTTCTTTGCCAAACGTATTTATGAAAAAATCGCAAAATTAAAACCTAGAGATGCACAATCGTATAGAGATTTAGCACTTAGTTATCAAGAAACGGGTTATTATCAAAAAGCACTTGACATTTATAAAAACATACTAAGCAAGGATTATTCAGGAGTTGATTTTTTAGGAATTCAAAAAGTAATTACCAATGAAATGAGAGGGTTGATATTACGACATAAAGACAAATTAGATCTTAGTGGTATTCCTGAGTTTTACTTAAAAGATGTAGATTACGATGCGCGTATTGTTGTTGAATACAATGATACTACAGCTAATTTTGAATTGCAATTTGTAAATCCGCAAAAGAAGTTTTTCTCTTGGTCGCATACCAAAGCAGCAAATGAAATGCGCCTCTATGAAGAAAAAGAACAAGGATTTAATACGGAAGAGTTTTTACTTATAGATGCTGAAAAAGGACAATGGCAAATTAATGTTAAAAGTGAAATGAACCAACATAAAAAGCCTATTGTACTAAAATATACGGTGTATAAAAATTATGGAAAAGCTTCTGAAACGAAAGAGGTTAGAGTCATTATTTTAAACGCTATTAAAGAAAAACAAGTACTTGGGAACATTCGTATTTAGTTTTTTAATGTAGTTATTTATTCACTAAAGTTGTTTAGCTTTAGTTTTATCCTTTCAGACCATCTTTTTAATTTTCTTGAATTCAATCCTAATTCCGTATCTAATTTCATTTTGTTGACTAAGGTGGTTGCTTCTTTAAATTTGGTGTTACAAGCTACTTTTGCATCGTTAAAATTTGTAATGTTTTTTAATTGATCTTTTAGTTCTCTATTAAAAACTTCATAAATGTCAAAAATAACACCAATATAAATAAGTTTATTTTGAGTTCTGTTGTAAGGATAAAAAGAAGTAGCCCTATTGAATAACGTTTGTGTTACAAACTGTATTTCTCCCTTTTTAAGATAGGAATCTAGTACATAACTAAATTTAAATTGCTCCTTACCTTTTTGATTGGTCATATACCTTTTCATATCACCATAAGAGTAAAAAACTTTATCTCCTTTTAATTCTCCCGAAGGGTCTCTTTGGTTAATAGAATTCCTTTTATCACTTTTATTTAGACTCACTTTAATATTCTTCCAATCAAGTAACCTGTCTTTTTTCCATGTAAGAATCGATGGTTTTATTAAATTTAAGTAAATAGCAGGGATATTGTTATTATAATTTATTAAATAGCCATTATTTTTAAAATAGTTTATAGCTTTTTCTTCTTTAAAACTTTTAGGAAATTGATAGTTTGAATTCCAAAAATCATCAGATGATTGTAGAGCCATAATTTTATCATAATCATTCTTAAAAGCAATATTATCCGTAAAATAAGGCTCTTCAAAAGGTTTATTATAATCGTAAAAATACAGGAATGAATTAGAACTAATTATTTCAAAAGACTTTGTTGATTTATAATACATGGTGAGCTCAAAATCTATTGATTGTATTTTTTTATAATCAATTGGGTTGAAATTTATATTTATTTTTACACTTTTAGGAGTTACACTGTCATCATTTGAGATAGATGTAAAGTTCTTAATCTTAGGGTCTGTAATAGCTAATTGAATTTTCTTAATTGTAAGTGTTTCTTTATTAAAAATTATAGTACCTGAGAAAAATCGATTACTAGCTCTTTTGGGGTTGAAAGAAATTGAAATATCTTGAGCATTACAATTTTTGCAAGAGTCGACTTTCACATTATATTTCCACTTAATAGCTCCAGAACTAAGGTTTCCTGGATGTAAAGGTAAAATGTTACTAGCCTTTCCAAATAATTGAAAATCTTTTAAAATATCGGTGTTGTTTAAACTATAAAAAGGAAAAGATCTTTTTTGGCCAAAACGCCCACCTTTTAATTTAAAATCAACAATACCTTTTGATAAGCTTTGTTTGCTGTTATAAAAACCTTCAATAATTTCTATTGGAATTCCTCTGGCTGATGATGTAAGTGTTAAAAAAGCCTTACTATCTGTTATATGTTTTTTCTTTTCGTACTTTTTAAGTAGCCTACTTAATAAATTGTACACATAATTTTTTTCTTTTTTAGCAACTATTAATACGGTATTTAAATTGTAAGTATTTGGAGATAAATAAAGTGTCTTATTACTTTTAAAATAAGATATGGGAACTTTTTTTGTTTTAAAACCAATTGTTCTTACTAACAATGAATCAGCAGAGGACACAACATTAATTTCAAATTTACCATCTTCGTTTGAAATTGTATAATAGTTTTTATTGCTTAAACTAATACTTTGTATGGTAGCATATGGTAGTGATTCATTGGTCGCTTTATCAAAAATAAATCCTTCAATAGTTATTTGAGAGAAACTGTAGTTAAAAGCGAACAACACTGTAATAAGTATAATTTTTTTCATAGTAATTTTTAGATTTAAACTCTAGTCATTAAAGTCACCAAGTTTTTACCGTATTTTAATTTTGTATTGCAGTCATTAGTTTCTACTATTATTTTCATTAAATAATCTTAAAAATACGGTTATATAAAATACTTTCCAAATTCATAATTGTCAAACGGTTCAATTTTACTTGGATTTAACTAAAATTTTAAAAATTTAGTTATCATAAAAAAACAACCACTATTCTAGTCGCTTTATTATTACTGATATCAGTAATATCTAATTACTTTTAGTAATAGTATTGATTTACAAAAGAGGTTGTTGGAACTAACTATTAAATGTATTTTTGCGTTCTTAAAAACCAAGAAAATGAGTGTTTTAAATAAATTACAAAAACGTAGTGGGTCTAAATGTGAATTGTGTGCTTCAACAGAA
>JAMONB010000091.1 GCA_027066745.1 Flavobacteriaceae bacterium | reverse complement strand
CTGTTTTCTTTTTTCTGAACTCAATCAAGTCAATATCATTGGTGTGAAATAACTTTTGAATTTGACGGTTGTTAAACTGCTTTAAGGCGGTTTTAACAATGGTGGTATAAGTATTGAGCATATTGGCGTTACTGGTGATTAAACCAAGCCAAGAATCAATAATGGTTCTGTCATGTGGGTCACTTGGGTTCATGGAATGGTCAGCCACCCAATCATCTAAATTACCCCCATCACTTCCAAAAACCTGAATCAAATAATTAAGGTTTGGGATAGATAAATATTCTGGTTTAGTATAAGCCAAGCACTTGGCGAAAATTTCGAGCAAAGAAATCGCACCATCATTCCAGATTTGCTCTTTATCGCTTCCATACTTGGATAAGATAATTGATGCACAAATTCTTTCAATCTCTATGGTGTCATTGTGGTCTAATCCATCAAAGGGGTTAAAACGTGAACTGCTGTTTATATTTGATGGGTCAAGGGTGATTATATTAAAGCCTTTGTTTTTTAAATATTTTGAGGTGTTGGCGTAAATTTCTCCACTTGGGTCTGTGATAAGCATAGAGCATTTTGAGCGTGCTTTATCCAATATGTTAGGCACAATATACCCTGTGGTTTTTCCTCCCCCTGGGGGCGATATTATGGCAACGTGACGAAAGGAATCTTTATCACTTAATCTCTTGTTTACTCCATCAATTAAAACACCCTTGTTTGATGAGTTGGCAATTTGGTTCATTTCCTTTTTGGTGGCAAATCTTGCCCCAATGTCTTTTTTCAGGATATGACCACGCATGAGAAATTTCCCTGCTGAATAAATCCCTCTAAAGGTGCTTTTCATTATTTCGCTCATTGTTCACATGCCTATACTATTTTAGTTAATAAATTTCTTTTTCCAGTTCCTTATTGTGTCTCTGATATTTCAAAAGGTTTTGTTTGCTCCGTAATTATTTTTCATCTGTTCACGAGCAAGGCGAATTTCTTCACGTCTGCGTTTTATATCATCGGTGATAATTTGTTGGGTGGCTTGTTGCACTTTCTTGGCTTTGGGTGCTTGTCGTGTGACTGCATCTTTTTGGTCACTCTTAGCACTTTCAAGATAAGAAAGGACTTTATCAATCATATTAAGAAAACCCATCATTACACCTCGAACCTGTTTTCAAATTGTTCATTTGCTTTTACCTTTGCCCTTATCTTTTTCTTTGGACTTGTTCACACGGCTACGCATTTTATTAATGGCATCACGTCTTTTTTGTTGCTCGTCTTTGTCGGTTGCTTTTTCCTTACTCTCAGGTTTGCCATTATCAAGAGTTTGTTTTATTTTATTGCGTTTTTCTTCACGTTCAATTTGTTGTTCGGACTGCCATTTTTTCTTATCCTTTGCCTGTTGTTCTTTTTTGGTGCGGTTTTCCCGATTGGTAAAATCACCCATTACCCATTCTTTGGCTGTTTCAGTCACATTCTCAAAAGTGGTTTGTTCCTCTCGTGTTTTAGTTGCATCAATTTCAACCTGTTCTTTATCGTGTTTTTCTTGCCATTTTTTCATGCGTTCTCGTGCCTCTAGGTCGGAGAAATCACCTTCAATCCATTGTTTGAATTTTTCTTTGCGTAGCTCTTCAACGGTCATTTCACCTTCAGGAATTATCTTTTTACGTTTCTTACGAATATCTTTTATTTTCTCTTTTTTGATACGGGTTTCACGTTCGCTAAAATCACCCTTTACCCATTCTTTGGCGGTGACGTTTAATTTGCCTTTCTTGCTAGTCTTGGGTTTAACTTTAGTAGTATCATTAGCCGTGCTTTTATTGGTTGCTGTTTTCTTTTTCGGTGTTTCTTTTTTTGGTTTTGCCTTTGTTTGTTTTTCAGGTTGCACTTTTTCAGGCTCTTTGTGTTGAGCAGATATTGTGTTATTAATGGCTTTAAACTCTGATTCTAAACCCAAGGTTTTTAATCTGTGTTTGCGGTTGTTTTCTAGATCAACAAAGCCAATGGTTTTACCTCGTGTATAAATTTCAATTTGTGCTCTTTGTAAGTTATCAAAGAAATCTTGTTTATCAAGTGATTTATCAAATATGCCAGTAAGCTTAGATTTGAAAATATCTTTTTGACTTGGTTTTTTAGTACGGCGTTTTAGTTCTTGTTCTTTGTTACTCGTTTTTGCAAGGCTTGTTTTGTCTTTAGAAATCAGTTTCTTTTGTTCAAGTTCGGGATAGCGTTCAAGTGTATAAATCTCAACTTGTTTTTTGATTTTATCAAACTCTGATTTTTTAAGTCTAAAGCGTTTTGAATCTCCTTGCTTGTTGGCACTAATGATAAGGTGAAAATGTAAGTTGTCATCTTTTTCATCGTGCAAACCACCAAAAACTAAACAGTCTTTGGCTCTGCCTTTGGAATACTGACAAACAATGTCTTGCAGTATTGCTTTTTGTTTTTTCTCACTTATGCCCTTGGCACGAGTAATTGAAATAATCTCATGATAAAGATAATTTCCATTGGCTCGTTTGGGTAATAATTTTGAATTATTCTCAAACTCATTCAAAATATTTTCACGGTCTCGAAGGATGAAATTTTGGGTGTAAGTGAAATTAGGGTCAAAGTCTCCCTCTCGGGTTATGTAATCGTAAAGCTCGGTAAAACTCGGCTCTTTACGTGACATACTTTTTATTATCATTTTATCCCACCTTAGCCTTTATAAAATCCTTTACTTGCTTATCCAGTTCGGCAAGATGGGTAAAAACCATCTGCTCGTCAATGTCTTCAAAGAGGTTAGCACGGTGGGCGATTTGGTTGATATTATCGGCAATGTTTCTAACAAGCCAACTGAATTGATTTAATGATTCTTTTAGTTCGGATGGAATAAAATAATTGGTGTCACGGTAGGCAATCGCCATATTTTTAACAAGAGTATTAACGCTTGTATTTTCCTTTTTAGCGAGCTTTTCAAAGGCTTTGTACTCGGCAATAGTCAACTGTAATTCAACACGCTTATGCGTGGATTTACGTTGTTGTTTCACCTTTTTTTGATACTCCTTTCTACTCATGATATAATAATATTAGTGGTTCAAAAATGTGCTTTTTAAAATACTAAAGTTTAACACTTTAAGTATTTTCAGGGGGTTCAAAGGGGGATTTCCCTCTTGCAAGATGTATGTTCAGGAACTTGTTCCCGAGAATATGCAATCTTGCCAACCAGTCACACCTAAGTATCTACTATATCAAATCAGCGAGTTTTTACAATAGCCAAGCGAAGGTATTTTCTAAGGCTTGTCTAACAACGCCATTTTTCAAAAAATATTTCGACCGCCAAAGGCGGTTAAAAAGATTTGCGGGGGAAAAGAAAAAATTATATTACATCCTTATATGATTCTTCTATAATCTTCATTACATAAGTAACATCTTTTGATTCTTTTAAATAAATTCTTCTATTCATTGTCCACTGATAACCATCTGGAATTTTATCAATTTTATTTTCAATATCATTATATTCTATTGGGCGTAAATGGATTTTTATTTGATTTTTACCAATATGTACTTCTGCAAAGTTTTTAGCCACACGATATGCAACATAAAAGGAAGTTGCTCTTTCTACAACATTTTCATCTAATTCAAAAATCAAAGCCCTTAATTCAGCGTATATACCTTTAATTTTTTGGCTTGCTATCTTGAGACGTTCCTCAACACTATGGTCAACATTGGTTTTATTACTTGTAACCTTGCTAGTGGATGGTTTCGATTTTTGTTCTATTAATCCAAGTTGTTCTAGGCTAAAAATATTTTCTTCATAATACCTAAATTTAAATAATTCAATTCTCATTGGAATGACTTCAACCGTATCAATATCAAATTTACTATATGATTCGGCAATACAAACGACCCTTGGGTTTTTCCAGTCTATTTTAATTTCTGAAGACAATTTTTTACCCAATTTTTTTAAAACAATCATTTCAAAAAATTCAACTTTTTGAGCTTGTAGCCACTTTAAGTATGATAAACCTTGATTAATAATATTATCGCTTCTATTTTTTTTATATTCAATAATTACAGGTGCTCCATTTATATCGACTGCAAGTGTATCAATTCGACCACCAAATGTAGTTGTATATTCAGTTGCTAAAAAATGCATATCTAGGACTTCTAAAAGGTTGTTTTCAACAAGTGTTTGAATTTCTTTTTCTTTAGAAATAGAAATAGAAATAGATTTCAGTTTATTTAAATTTCCATTTTTATTGTTTTTAAATATTGGCATTAATATGATCCTTAGAAATTATTTAATAAATATTATATTCAATAGTTTTAATATAACAAGGTATAAAGATAGATTTGACTTTATAGATATTTAGTTATTATTAATAATATTCACGAGTATATTTTCTTATCGAGCATTTCAAATGGTCGGTAAGTTGTGTGCTTGTGGTTGGGTTATTGCCTTTCACAAGTGGTTTTTTAACTTACTTGGGGGAGATGATATGACCCATGATAAAAATGCGTTTATCAGTGCTTTTAATAGCATTGCTAAACATAAACACCGCTATAAGGTGTTTTCGGATTTTGTGA